>JAWVYF010000340.1:0-3061 GCA_033722845.1 Anderseniella sp.
AAATCAGCCGACGCCATCAGCCCGCCGGGCCGGATGGCAAACTGGCCCACCGGCAGGCCCGGCATGTTGTGCATGCCATACACCTCCTGAATGCCGAACCGGTCCATCATGCCTTCATCGACCATCTCGCGCCCGCCGCCGCCGCCTTCTTCGGCCGGCTGGAAGATCACCACGGCTGTGCCGTCGAAGTTGCGCGTCTCGGCCAGATATTTCGCTGCACCCAGCAGCATCGATGTATGTCCGTCATGGCCGCAGGCATGCATTGCGCCATCAATGGTGGACTTGTGTTCGAGGTCCCGGATCTCCTGGATCGGCAGCGCATCCATGTCGGCGCGCATCCCGATCACCTTGCCGGACGTATTGCTCTTGCCGTGGATCACACCGACAACGCCGGTGCGCCCGATGCCGGTGACGATCTCGTCGACGCCGAACTCCTTCAGCTTTTCAGCCACAACCCCTGCGGTGCGGTGCACGTCGAACAGGATTTCCGGGTGCTGGTGCAGGTCGCGCCGCCAGGCGGTGATCTCGTCATGAAAATCGGCAAAGCGGTTGATGGTGGCCATCCGGCAAGTCTCCTTCGAAAAGTCTGATGCCAGAGACTGCGAGAGTTTTTCAGGCAGATCAACCATGAACCGGTGGGAAGCGCTGGATGGCAGCCATGCATCTGGTCGGCTGCAAGAGCCCTTTTGCGTGAACGCCAGATGAACGGAACGCTCAGGTTACGCTCATCTCGAGTGTGGCAAATCTGTGTCCATCACTTGGGGGAGTGATGACGAAAACAAGACACACACTCACTCAAGGGAACCTAAGACAATGATCAACGCAACCACGCTCCGCAAATCGCTCGCCGCCCCGATGATGGCTCTCGCCCTGGTTTTCACTGCAGCAGGCGCTGCCAACATGGCAACCGTCACCCCGGCCGAAGCCGGCAAGGTGAAGATCGTCAAGAAGGGTGGCAAACTGCTGCTGAAGGGCATCGGCAAGGCCGGCAAGGGCTTGTCGAAGTCCAAGGTCAAGGTTTTCCGCAAGGCCGGCAAGGGCATGCAGAAGGCCTCGAGGAAGGGCGCCAAGGGCATGGACAAGCTCGGCAAGGGCGTCAACAAGACCGTGCGCAAGACCAAGGTTGGCCGCAATCTGGACAATGCCCGGCGCGCTGCCGGCCGCTGGAAGACCAAGCAGCTGAACAAGGCATTCCGCAACAATCGTGGCAAGGCCGGCCGGTTTGCCAAGGGTGCCATCGATCTCGTGACGCCGTTCTAGGCCCGCAAAGCCCCGTCAACTGGCGGCTGCCCGTGCCCGGCCCACCAAGGGGCCGGGCACGCCTGCCATGGGCTTGGCAAAAACCTGCCGTGACAAATTTGTCACATCGCTGTGAAAAATACTGCTATTTGGTCAATCTTTAATTCATTACAGGGACAAGTATGCTAGTTGATGGACCGGATCATCATCGCCGTCAGACCATACGCTTGATAAGGAACTATCGACGCCATGAAGAAACTGACCCTGGCCATTTCCTTGGTACTTGCCGCAACCGCCACATCAGCGCAGGCCGCTGATCTGGACCGCGAAATCGGCTTGATTGTGTCTGGCGTGGTCGAGAAATGGGCTGGCGTTCAATTCATCGATGATGGCAATGCCGATGATACGGTGATGGTATCCGGTGGCGAGGGCCTGCTCAGCTTGCCGCTCGGCGACAACCTGTCGATCCAGTCTGACGTCAAGTACGAGTACAACTCGTATGCACTGGAAAACCTCACCAACAACGATGTGTTTGGCCCACGCTACTCGTTTCAGGCGGCCGCTCACCTGAGCTGGCGCGATCCGTCCCGGGGTCTGTTCGGTGTGTTTGGCGGTGCCGGAACAGCAGCGTCCGGTTTCTATCCCAGCAACGTGAAGCACGACGTGGCGTTCGTTGGTGGTGAAGCTCAGGTCTATTTCGACAACATCACGCTGTATGCACAAGGCGGCCTTGTGGATTTTGACCCCAGCAGCCCGAGTTTTGCAGCAGATGGTGAAGGTATGACCGACGGGCTGTTCGCGCGTGGCGTGCTGCGCTGGTTCCTCGGCAATGACAGCCGGCTTCAACTCGAAGGAACCTACATCACGTCGGGCATGCAGGAGACGGGCGTGCCGGATGTGGACGTGTTCTCGGTCGGCGCGCAGTACGATTTCGTGCTGGCCGGCCTGCCCATCATCGGCAGTACGCCATTGTTCATCGGCTATCGCGGCACGTTCCGCGACAATTGCAATTTCTCCGACAATGTCGATGACCACGTCTTCATGATCGGCACATCTTACTCGTTCTCTGGCGACCGGCTCACCGTTGACCGTCGCGGTGCAACGCTCGACACGCCGGACTTCAACGTGAGCTGCATCGGCGACTGAGGCTGACGGCTGGCGAAGGTCTATACCTTCGCCGCCCGGAGCCGATCCGGCTTGTATCCTTGAAACACGTTTGCCTGTGAGGCTGTCGCTCGCCTGCCACCGCACCCGGTTGGCACCGGCAACGAGCATGGACGGCCCGCCGCACTCAGCCATGTCCCTTGCCGCATCCTGTGGCCCTGCCGACCTTGTGCCGGCGGCTGGCGAACCAGCGCTCGCATCAATGTTTCTTAAACAAAACTGTTGTTCGTTTTAACGAACAATGATAGGGAAGGAGCGTGTCTGTCTGACAGGCAAACTCAGCAGGAGCATATCAGCCATGCGCTACTACCCCGTTTTTCTCGACCTCCAGGATCGCTGTGCAGTCATCGTGGGTGGCGGTGCGGAGGCGGCTCAGAAGCTGCGTCTGATGGCCAAAACCCCAGCCCGGCTGCTTGTGATTGCACCTCAGGCCTGCGAGGAGCTGTGCCACGAGATTGATGCTTTTAATGCAACCTGGCTGGCCCGAGAGTTTGATGCCGATGACCTGCACGGCGCAGCGCTGGTGTTCTCTTGTGGCCTGCCTGAAGTCGCAGAAAATACTGTGGTTGAAGCGGCCCGGGCGCGGAACATCCCGGTAAATGTCGTTGATGTGCCGGAAAAATGTGATTTCATCACGCCTGCCATCGTTGAGCGCGGC
>JAWVYF010000341.1:0-3054 GCA_033722845.1 Anderseniella sp.
GCGCCGCGCGGTGCGGGCAATAATGCGGTTTGCCTCTTCGTCCAGCGGGACCATGAGGTCGCGCTCGGCCAGCTTGATGCGGTCGGCGGGGTCGATGATGGCCTTGGCGTGATCCCGCAGCTGCGCCATGCCCCAGCGCATGTCGGCGCGGCCAGAATAGATCTCGCGCAGGTCGTTCATGGTGCTGTCGGCGGCCCTGGCGTCATCGGCCGAGATGGCGCGGGCGGCGTCTGCCTGGGTGGTGCCCAGCTTGCGCACGCGCATAAGCCCGGCGATCTCGCGGAAGATGATTGCAAGCGCCGCCAACAGGATCAGGCCGAGCAGGCCAGTGCCGATCCAGCCGAGCACCTGGTTGCGGGCAAACAACTCTTCGATCAGCTGGGTGGCGGTGAGGCCTGCCCACATGGTGACCAGGCCAAGCGCAGCTGACACGAGAATCGCGCCCCATTTGAAGCGTTTCGGCAAGGTGTGGTCGCGGGCGACTGCGGGGACAAGCGGCTGGTCCGGCTGGTCCTCCTCGTAGACGATTTCGGGTGCGGGCAGGGCGCGCGGTTTGCGGGCCTTGGCCGATGGTTTGGGCTTCGCGGATGGTTTGGCCGCTTGCGGCTTTGGCTCCGGCTTCGATGCCGGCTTTGCTTCGTCCTGTTCGGGATTGAGCCGGAACACTTTTGGTTTGCGGGGGCTGTCGGTCATGTCAGCCGGTCTCCAATGAGGAACTCCAGTGCCCGGTCCAGCCGGATGTGCGGGAAGGTGGCAACGGCACTGGCCGCGCCCTCGTGTCTTACCAATGGCGGGCGGAAGCGCACGAATTTCAGTTCGCCCTCAAGCGAGCCATCCAGCGCGGCGGCCGGATCGTCGGGTAGGTCGCCGGGGAAGATGGCGGCTTCGGATGTGCCGTTGAAGGTTTCACCGGCAAGCTCTTCGCCCTTGATGGGAATGCCTGCAATGCACTCCAGCGTCTCGCCGTCCTGCTTCACGGTGGCCTCACGGGTGGCGCGAATGGCGGCAACGGCGGCGACGTCAATGCGCGCACCTGCAAACTCGGCGCGCTTGCGGGCGTCCTCGACGATCAGGCCAAGCACCTTCTCCAGCTTGTCGTGGCTGGAATGGTGCAGCAGGTCAGCCTTGGTGGCAGCAAACAGGATGCGGTCGGCCCGGCGGCCAAACACCGCTGAGGCCCAGGAGTTGGCACCTTGACGGAAGCAGCCAAGCACGTCGGTCAGGGCAGTCTTCAGGTCCTTTACGGCTTCGGCGCCGGCGTTGAGAGCGCTCAGCGTGTCGACCAGCACGATCTGGCGGTCGAGGCGGGCGAAGTGGTTGTAGAAGAATGGCTCGACCACGCGGGCGACATAGGCATCGTAGCGGCGCTCCATCATGGCGTGCAGTGAGCCGTCAGCTGACTTGGTGGCGGGGTCCAAGGCGAGTGGGGCGAAGGTGAGCAGGGGCGAGCCTGCCAGGTCGCCCGGCATCAGAAAGCGGCCCGGCGGCAGGGTGGACAGCGACACGTCATCGGCGCGGCAGGAGGCAAGATAATCGGTGAACAGCTTTGCCGCCTTCTGGGCCTGTGCCTCGTCGGCAGGTGCTGCGGGGTCGAGCGTACCAAGGTGAGCGAGCCACTGCTTGGCCAGCGTCTTGCGCGGTTCGCGCTCGCTGGCCTTCAGCGTGGCGGCGGACCATTCGGCATAGGTCTGGCTCATCAGGGGCAGGTCGAGCAGCCATTCGCCGGGATAGTCGATAATGTCGACGTGCAGTTTCGAGCCTTGCAGGTTGCGCGCGACCAGTCCGGTTGCTTCGTACTCGATGGTCAGGCGCAGTTGTGACAGCCGGTTGGTGCTTTCCGGCCAGTGGCGGTTGTCGCCGGTCAGTGCTTCGACGTGTTGCTCATAGGCGAAGCGGGGCACGTCATCGTCGGGCTGTGGCTCCAGGTAAACGCGGTTGATGCGGCCTTGCGTGAGGGCAGTGAACAGCGGCAGCTTGCCGCCGTGCAGCAGGGCATGAACCAGTGAGGTAATGAACACGGTCTTGCCGGATCGCGACAGGCCGGTAACGCCAATCCGCAGGGTGGGCGAGACGATGCCGGTGGCAAAGTCCTTCATCCCGCCCGCAGCGTTGCGCGCTTCATTGTAGAGGCCTGACAGAAACGAACTCAAGCGAAGTCCCCCAATTGCATGTTGCCGCCTGATGATATGGTGAATTGCGTCACGGCAATCAAATTATGCGCTGAGGCGCTTGTCAATTTGAGTTAGAAGTTTGTGTCAAGTATTTGATATTAAATGATATTATATGGTTCTACATGATGTCGCGCGGGCGCCAGAAGTTTACCAGTGTGCCCGTCTTGCCTGGCAGTTCGCGCCAGTTGTCTATGTCGAAGTCGATGCGGGACAGCCCGGCTGTCGGATATTTCATGCGCATCTGCGCCAGGCCGGTGACGTCGCCGCCATCGCACAGCCTGAGGGCAAGCGCCTGCATGGCCGGATTGTGCGCCACGATGAGAAGCGGTGAGGCATCGCCACCTTGTGCGGCAATCACCTCTTCGATGGCCTCGCCTTCGCCGAATGAATAGAGCTTCTCGACAAACTCGGTGGGCACGTCTTGGCCCATTGCGTCGATGGCGAGCGTTGTGGTGTCGCGAGAGCGAACGGCGGTAGACGACAGGCACAGTGTGGGAATCATGTCGAGGTCGCGCATGAGTTGACCCATCCGCGGCGCGGCCTTGAGGCCGCGCGGGTTGAGCGGGCGCTCATGGTCGTCGAACGAGATGTCATCCCAGTCGGATTTGGCATGTCGCAGAAGCAGCAACGTTTTCATGGACAGACGTGAACACAGGGTGCGGTGCAGCAGCAAGCAGCATTTTGAAGTGTGGATTTCAGTTGAGTGAAGCCGTTGCCGTCATGGCCAGCTCGCCGCGGTGGTTGCAGGCCCAAAGTGACATGCCGTCTTCGGTGTGGCGGGCGTGCAGCGAGAAGGGGTGTACGTGGGTCAATGGGCTCACGGCGCGGAAGCTGAAGTTTATCAGCGCGCGGTTGGGCTCCAGCTCGCGTACGGCTTCCATCA
>JAWVYF010000342.1:0-3050 GCA_033722845.1 Anderseniella sp.
AGGCGCAAGAATGCCGCGCAGGACGGTAACTCCGTCCTTCTGAAATGCTTCGATTTCCCTTGTGCCCATCATGGCGCTCTTCCTCCGCTCGGCATGGCTGTTGGTCAGCAGGACTATCGCGCCCGTGCTTAGTGATGGTCAAGGTGTCTTGCGCACCATACAGGCGATGGATCGGGCTTGAAGCTGGCGGCAGATATCGAGTGCAGCAGACTGGCTCGTTGCACCAATGCGGGCTGCATGACGCGTGCGTGTGCCGAGCGACCGGTTGCGCACCGGGATCAGCATGGGTGGCGAGTTCGCCACTGTTGCCGGAAAGCGGCCTTGCAGCTTTTTGTAGATACGCAAGGCGGTGGTGCGCGAGAAGTGCTCTGCAACCTGAACGCCCCAGGGTTGGCGCGGGGCCTGCGGGGCGGCAATGCGCACACGGCCTGGCTTGGCCACATGTTCGGGGCAGGCGGTGGAAAACGGCTGACTGTTCGCGATACGGGGTATGGCAAAACGTGCTGAGCGATTGCGCCAGTCAGCCGCTGGCCGGCCGGTAATCGTCAGTACGTAGTTCTCGGTTTCATAAGGAATGCCGCCGCCGGCCAGATACCGGGCTGCGGCACCCTCGCCGGCATTGTAGGCCACTGCAGCAAGTCCGAGGTTGCCGAACCGTGTCTTCAACTCGGCCAGATAGTCTATGGACGCGGTGAGAGCGGTTGCCGGGTCCAACGGATCTTCAAGGTTGCGCAGCCTTGCTGTGGAGGGAATGAACTGGGCGATGCCCTGGGCTCCGGCGGGTGATATGGCGGACGGCGAAAACCGGCTTTCGGCATGGATCAACCGGGCAATGAAGTGCACGTCGATGCCGCGCCAGCGCGCCCGGTTCTCGATCAGCCGGCAGACATCGTTTGCGAAGGTCTGTTCGCGTACCGGCAGCGGTGCCTTGACCGGTTCCGGTTTGCTGCTGACAGGTTTGGCGGCAGCCGGACCGGGGAAGGCCGGCAGGCACAGGCCAAGCAACAATAGGGCGATGGGACCTCGCATGATCAGGCAGTCTAGTGCAGCTTGCGTGCCTGCAACATGACATTCAGGCCACGAACGAAAACAGCCGGGTGCGCAAACACCCGGCTGCCGGTTGGTCTGTCTGGAAGTCAGGCTGCAGGTCAGCCCATGGCCTTCTGCAGGTTGCGGTCCACAGCGTCCAGGAAGCCCTGGGTCGACAGCCACTTCTGGTCCGGGCCGATGAGAACAGCCAGGTCCTTGGTCATCTCGCCGCCTTCGACGGTGTCGATGCAGACCTTCTCCAGCGTGGTCGCGAACTTGGCAAGCTGGGCGTTGTCGTCGAGCTTGGCGCGGTGTGACAGGCCACGGGTCCAGGCAAAGATGGAGGCGATGGAGTTGGTCGACGTTTCCTTGCCTTCCTGATGCAGGCGGTAGTGGCGGGTCACGGTGCCGTGCGCGGCTTCTGCCTCGACCGTGTTGCCATCCGGCGTCATCAGAACGGAGGTCATCAGGCCCAGCGAGCCGAAGCCCTGTGCGACGGTGTCAGACTGCACGTCGCCGTCGTAGTTCTTACAGGCCCAGACGTAACCACCGTTCCACTTCAGCGCGGAGGCCACCATGTCGTCGATCAGGCGGTGTTCGTAGGTCAGGCCGGCTTCCTTGAACTTGTCGGCGAATTCGGCCTCGAACACTTCCTGGAAGATGTCCTTGAAGCGCCCGTCATAGGCTTTCATGATGGTGTTCTTGGTGGACAGGTACACCGGGTAGCCGAGGTTCAGGCCGTAGTTCATGGACGCGCGGGCGAAGTCGCGGATCGACTCGTCGAGGTTGTACATGGCCATTGCAACGCCCGAGCCGGGGGCCTGGAACACTTCGTGCTCGATGACCTGGCCATCTTCACCCTCAAACTTGACGGTCAGCTTGCCTGCGCCGGGGAAACGGAAGTCGGTAGCGCGGTACTGGTCGCCAAAGGCATGACGGCCAACCACGATGGGCTGGGTCCAGCCGGGCACCAGGCGCGGCACGTTCTGGCAGATGATGGGCGCGCGGAAGATCACGCCGCCCAGGATGTTGCGGATGGTGCCGTTTGGCGAGCGGTACATGCGCTTGAGGCCGAATTCTTCAACGCGGGCTTCATCCGGGGTGATGGTGGCGCACTTCACGCCGACGCCGTACTTCTTGATGGCCTCTGCTGCGTCGACCGTCACCTGATCGTCTGTTTCGTCACGATGCTCGATGCCGAGATCGTAATATTTGAGGTCAATGTCCAGATATGGATGGATCAGCTTGTCCTTGATGAACTGCCAGATGATACGGGTCATCTCGTCGCCATCGAGTTCGACGACCGGGTTTTCCACCTTGATCTTGGACATGGGAGTTTGCCTCGCTGTGTGGGTTTTGTGCGCAGCACAATGATGTGGTTCGAGCGGGTCATAGCAAACGCCGCTGGCAAGGGCAAACGGGACAAAAGGATGACGCGGCGGCCTGCGGAAACCGGTTCCGTCAGGCCCGGTTCAGTTGTCGATGAACCTGATGCCAAGCATCAGTTCGTCGCGCCAGCATACTTGCGCCGTCTTGGTCATCTTCTCGGGGTAGATGGTGATATCGAATGACGATGGCACCGTCACATCACCGGACAGCTTGAGCTTCGCACCGGTGCTGTTCAGGTCACGCAACTGGCACTCGACCTCGAACGCGCCGTTGCCAAAAGTGATCTTGCCCTTTCGCAGCACCTTGTGACGGGCTTCGGTCCGGGAATCTGCCGGCTCGCTGGCGAAGCTGGCGCTGTCATCCGGCAGGCCCGGTTCATCGATTTGCGTTGTTGGTGCCACATCGGGAATGTGCGGAGTGCTTTCGTCCTGCAGGCTGGACGGTGATTGCTGGCTGGGGACGTTCGGCCGGGCAGGCACGGACGGGCCGGACATGGCCTTAGCCCTGTCCAACAGGTGAAGCATCCTCTGATGCAAATCAGAAGCTGTCATTGTGTGTTGCTCTCTTCCCATACAGCATGGGCCGTGTGCGAATGATTGCGTCATAATAGTGAAGGGAGCGTAAACAATGGC
>JAWVYF010000343.1:0-3036 GCA_033722845.1 Anderseniella sp.
GCCGATCCCGTGCGTGGCCTGCAACCAGACGGTCAAGTTTGCCGATCTGCTGAGCCGGGCAAAGGCGCTGGGCGCGGCATGCCTGGCGACGGGGCATTATATCGCGTGCGTCGAGCGCGGTGACGGGTCGGGCCATCGCGACCTGCGCACGCCTGCCGACATGAACCGCGACCAGAGTTACTTCCTGTTCCAGACGACGCAGGCACAGGCCGACTATCTGCGGTTTCCGCTGGCCTCGTTCACCAAGGACGAGACGCGCGAATTTGCCCGCGCGATGGGGCTGGCCATTGCCGACAAGCCGGACAGCCAGGACATCTGCTTCGTGCCGGATGGCAATTACGTGCCGGTGATCGAGCGGCTGCGGCCCGAGGCGGGGCAGCCGGGTGACATCGTGCACGAGGATGGCCGGGTGCTGGGGCGGCACAAGGGCATTGTGCATTACACCATCGGCCAGCGCCGGGGCATTGGCATTGCCGCGGCTGAGCCGTTGTATGTGACGCGGCTGGATGCGGCGTCCGCGACGGTGGTGGTCGGGCCGAAGGCGGCACTGGCGCGCGACGTGATCGCGCTTCGCGACGTGAACTGGCTGGGCGAGGGCACGCCGGAAGGCGAGCGGGTGCTGGTGAAGATCCGCTCGACCAGGCCGCCGGTGCCTGCGGTCTTGCGCGCCGGCGCGGACGGGCGGCTGTGCGCGGTGCTGGATGATGCAGAATTCGGTGTGTCACCGGGGCAGGCTTGTGTTTTCTATGACGGTGCGGCAAGTGGTGCACGGGTGCTTGGCGGCGGCTATATTGTTGCCGGATTGCAGTCAGACGATATGGGCTTTGCAGATGCGGCAACGCCGGTGGCGGCTGTGGGCGCGGCCTGCGCCAGATAATGACAACCATTGAGGGGAGGGGTCCGCCCTTGAACAAGCCAGTAATCTCGACGATGAGCGACAATGCCATCAAGCGGGCCTATGCGCGTTGGGCGCCGGTCTATGACCAGACCTTTGGCGTGATTGCCGATGCGGGCCGGGTGGCGGCGGTCGACGTCATCAACACGCTCGACGGCAAGGTGCTGGAGGTGGGCGTCGGCACCGGCATTTCGCTGCCGTCGTACCGGCGCGATCTGAAGATCACCGGTATCGACCTGTCGCCGGAGATGCTGGACAAGGCGCGCGAACGGGTGAGCCGCCAGGCGCTGGGCCACGTGGAAGCCATCGAGCAGATGGACGCCGGCGCGATGACGTTCGCCGACGAGAGTTTCGACGTGGTGGTGGCGATGTACGTGATGACCGTGGTGCCGGACCCTGTGCAGGTGCTGGACGAACTGGCGCGCGTATGCCGGCCGGGTGGCACGGTGATCCTGGTCAACCACTTCTCGGCTGACGGCGGCGTGCGCGCGGCTTTGGAAAAGGCAATGTCGCCGATGGCATCGCGGCTGGGCTGGCGGCCCGAATTTCCGATCAGCACGGTGATGGGTCACGGTGCCCTGAAGCTGGTGGACCAGCGCACCGTCAAGCCGTTCGGCCTGTTCACGCTGCTCAGGTTCATCCGCCAGTAAGCGGTTGCAGGCAGCGCGCCCCCATGCCGCCGGTTGGTGACAACTGCCCAATTTTGTGACATGCCGGAACACATGAGCGAGACGAGCCCGCAAAAGCAGACGCCGAAGAAGGAACAGGTCGCCGCGGCCTGGGCCGTGCATGCGTTTACGGCGTCGGGCATCGTGCTGGGCTTCCTGGCCGTGGTGGCCATTCTTGAAGGTGACCGGATTGCCGCGTTCCTGTGGCTGGGCCTGGCGCTGTTCGTCGACGGGATTGACGGCACGCTGGCGCGGCGGGCGCGCGTCACCGAGGTCACGCCGCAGTTCGACGGCGCGACGCTGGATAACGTCATCGACTATTTCACCTACGTGTTCGTGCCGGCGATGATGATCTACTGGTTCGACCTGGTGCCACCTGGCTGGGAGACGGCCACGGCAGCCGGCATCATGGCGGTGTCGCTCTACACGTTCGCCAATGCCGGCATGAAGACCTACGACTACTATTTCGCAGGCTTCCCGGCGCTGTGGAACCTGGTGGTGCTGTATTTCCACATCATGCAGACCGACCCGTGGGTGAACCTCATCGTCATTGCGGTGTGCGGGGTGCTGACGTTCGTGCCGTGGAAATATGTGCATCCGCTCAGGGTGCGCGACTGGCGAGCCTTCACCATTCCGATGACGATCCTGTGGGGCGGCACCACGTTGAGGCTGCTGATCGTGTCGAAGGATCACAAGGCGCTGGATGCCTCGCCGGTAATTTTCTGGCTGTGGGTGGCGGCGTCGGCCTACTTCCTGGCGATCTCGCTTTGGCGTTCGTTCCGGCCCGAACCGGACGAGCCGGGCGCCTAGCTGTCGCACCCGGCGCATTTTCCACCGGCAACGGCTTGACTTGCCCGGTTCATGCCGACTATATCGCGCAAGTCTTGTGACCGGCGCGAAATCCAAAGCTTCGACCGGTCTTTCCGGCAGCCGCAGAGCGCGGCGCATGCCGGCCCCAGTGGCGGGGTAGCTCAGGTGGTTAGAGCAGCGGAATCATAATCCGCGTGTCGGGGGTTCGAGTCCCTCTCCCGCTACCAAATTTTTCAACGAGTTAGCTTTTTAGATGTCGCTTGGCTTGGGGCGTACCACGGAGTCCGCTTTGTCCCAGCTGCGGACGTTTCGTTCTTTGTTCGGCGACCGGCCGAATGGGATCATTTGGAGTCCGAAATCTGGCCTGCTTCTCCTACTTTGCTGAGGGCGAGCATGGTCAGAAAGGGACCAAACAGTTCAAAGATCACTGTAGCTCCAACCGTTACGGCCAGTATCGTTTGGCCATTGGCCGGGAACTGATTAGCTGCAACGATGGCCATCCCCAATGCCACCCCAGCCTGCGGCATCAACGCCCAACCCAGCCAACGTGCATGTAGCTTCTCTGCATTGCTGAGTTTCGCACCAATCCACGCACCGATCAGGCGGCCAAAAATTCGCAGCAGAATGTATCCCGCACCGATCAGTCCGATCTCGAAGATGATA
>JAWVYF010000344.1:0-3018 GCA_033722845.1 Anderseniella sp.
CTGGGCCCGGGCCGGGTCATTGCCAGCTGCCAGTCCGGCGAAGCCGATGACGCCCGCGATTGCAGCAGTCAGCAAAGAGTTCAAACGAAGGTTCATGGTGCATCTTTTCCTTAGTATGCGTGTATTAGTTTACCGTCCCGAAAGCTGGCTACCGGGCAAGGACCGTCAGCTGTCCTCTGCCAGATAACGTTGGGCCGCAAAGCCGCGCAGGCCTTGCCACTCTACCTCGCACCAGGTGCCGTGATCATGTTCAGACCATTGGCAGCCAAGGTTACGCACGCCACGTGCATTGTGCGGCAGCGAGCCGATGCGGCGGCTGGCAAGGCTGGCGCGGCTGTGAACGTAGAGCACGTCGTTGTTGGCAACGCCGGTTACCCGCCAGCCGTCCGGCCCGCCGGCATTGCCGTCGGCATAGTCCGGCGTATAGGCGGCAGGTTGGGCCGGATAATAGTAGAACTGCCCATCAACAATGCGGCCACGGCGGTCGAACTGGCAGGTGAAGTGCATCATGTGGTCGGTATTGTACCAGCGGATCGATCCGGTTCCCTCCAGCGTACGGTGGCGCAGGTGGCTGGTGACCAGACGGACACGGTCGAACTGCGCATGGGAATGGCGCAGGTTACGCGCAATCTCGTGCCGGCAAGCCTGGTTCAGGTGCTGCCGGTCGGTAAACGGGTTGCCATTCGAATGGGCCGGATGGGGTCTGTGATCACGTTCATCGCCTGCCAGGGCTTCGGCTGTGCCGAGTAGCACCGCGCCCAGCACCGCCTTGCCGATTGCGGTTTCAGGCTTGTCAGGCTGGTGCACGCGAAGGGCGACCACTTCGCCGTGGGTAACCCGGCAAGTGAAGCTGTCCGCAAGGCTCTGGTGGCGGACCACCTTGCCTGAGATGCGGAAGTTGTCGCGTCCCTCGCGGGTCACGCGGACATCGGAGATGGCATCGCGGCGGATGCCATAGAGTTCGTGAATGCGGTGGACACAGGCCTGGCGTGCGTCCCGGCGGGTATAACGGGCGCCGTCCAGTGCGCCTTCACCATCGTCTGCATCAAGTTCGTTTTCGGGCACAATGGCTGACTGGTTGCCGCCAGTGATCTCGAACGAGATGTCATAGCGGCACGTTGTGCCGCGCCGTGCAGCACTGCGCATCTGGTAAACCTGCACCGTGTAATCGCCATCCTGGCGCAGAATTCGTTGCCAGTGATGGAGCCAATGAAGATTGCCGTGTCGGAGCCCGGCGGCAGCACGTTGAAGTAACAGCTTGCGTGGCTGGGGCTGAGCAAAACCTGCATGGTCTGGCCCGCCGATGCGCCGAGGCGGTAGTTCACGCCATCATACCCGGTCAACGAGCCGGACAGGCTGGCGGAGCTTGCACCGCCGGCAAAGCGCACGGTTTCGTTGCGGTCGGCGGCGGCTGCCTGACCGGTAGCGAGGTCAAAGCTGGCCGGCAGCATCATGGCAGCAATCGCAAGGCCCTTCATTGAAGACAGTTTCATTGGACAAAACCTCCCTGACACGGCGGTCCTTACCGCAAGTGGTGCACAGATTGTTCGAGCGGCAAAACCAACGCATTGACTTTGCTCAAGCCAATTTCTGCATGCTGCCGGGAGTTTGTGAATTGTGGTTTTGCTCTATGGGTCTGTTTCTGCCGTTACGGATGCTGGTTTCGGCCCATCAGGTTCGGACAGCCTGTCTGACAGTTCGCCATCCCTGACCGGCTGAAGCAACGCTGGTCTCACTCGTCCCCGTCCGCGTCGCGCGCCTGTTCGCGGGCTCGCTTGCTGGCGCGTTTTCTGGCGGGCGTCTTCGGCCGGCTCGGCTGTACATCTGCCACCGCGTCGGCCACGCTTTCCGCGACCGCTTCCTTGAGGCCGCGCACATTGACGTCACGCTGCGGGAACGGAATTTCGATCCCCGCTTCCTTCAGGGCCTTGTGGATCGTGTAGCGCAGGTCCGATCCGACGAATGCAACCCAGTTCACGTCGTTGATGAACACGCGAACCTCGAAGTCCAGCGAGCTCGCGCCAAAGTCCTTGAACAGCACGGTCGGTGCGGGGAAGTCGAGTGCGCGCTCATGCTCGCTGGCACACTTCAGCAAAATGTCGTGCACCTGCTGCGGGTCGGCGTCATAGCTCACCCCGATCGCCACGCGCACCCGCCCCATCAGGTCGCCATGCGTCCAGTTGCTTACCGTGTCGGAGATCAGGCTGGAGTTCGGCACGATGATCGAGCAGCGGTCAAAGGTCTCGATTTCGGTTGAGCGCACGTTGATCTGGCGTACCGTTCCCTCGCCACCGGCCACCTGCACCCAGTCGCCCACCTTGATCGGGCGTTCGGCCAGCAGGATCAGGCCCGACACGAAGTTGTTGACGATGGACTGCAGCCCGAAACCGATGCCGACAGACAGTGCACCGGCAACGATGGCAATGTTGGAGAAGTCCACGCCGGCCGCTGCAAACGCCATCAGCAGCACGATAACGGTTGCCAGATAACCCGCCGCAGTGCGCAGGCTGTTGCGCACGCCCGCGTCCATGTCGGTCGGCGTCAGGATGCGCCGGTCCAGCCAGCCGGTGACCAGCCGGGTCAGCACCAGGCCGATGGCGAACACCACGATGGCCAGCAGGATGGAGGACAGCGAAATGGTAATGTCGCCCACCTTGAAGCCGAAAAAGGCGGTCATCAGCCAGCTGCGCACGTCGACCCAGGTCAACGAAGTCAAGCCCAGCACCAGCGGCAGGCCCAGCAATACGAGCATCATGTCGACGCCCGCATTGAGCGCGATGCCGGCCCGGTTGATGCCCTTCTCCGACATCGAGAAAGCCGACTTCAGCATCTTTGCAATGCGGCTCTTCGGCCGCAGGCTTTGCGCCACGAAGGCATCCGACAGCCGGCGGATGGAGTACAGCAGCGCCACCACGGGGGCGATGATGTACATGTTCTGCACGATGTAGCCGCCCAGCGAGATATAGCCCATCACCAGCGCGGCGGCGGCGATGACCAGTAGCCAGGCCGGTTGAACCA
>JAWVYF010000345.1:0-3008 GCA_033722845.1 Anderseniella sp.
GAAAATCTTGTCCCAGCCCGGGATGAGCCCGGTGAAGATCGCCCGCTTCACCTCAAGATAGTCCGGTGGTGCAGGAATGTCCCAGGCAATGAGATGATCGGTGACCGAGCCCCACGAATTCTGCCTGTCCAGTTCCTTGCCGAACAAGCCGGAGGCAGCGGTCAGCAGCAGTGCATCGATGTGCGGTGACACAGCAAACCGCATCATGTCGCTGATCATCCAGCCGAGCCGGACATCCTTCGACCTGGCGATTTCGGCCAGCGCCGCTGTTTGTTCATCGCCCCAGGACGCCTTGCTGACACTGTCGACAAACGCCGTCTGCACGGCCTTCTTCAGGTTGTCAGGCAACGGGCCGGCCGCAATGGCCGGACGCTCCCCGAACGTCTTGATGACATGATCCGGCAAAGCTGCCGGTTGCTCAGCCCGCAGTGCCGGGACGACGGATAGGCAGAACACCGCCGTCAGGAACGCAGTCAGGATGAACCGGAGTCGTGCGCCTTGTTGTACGGCCATGAGGCTGCCCTTTCGAGTTGAGGTCAAAGGTTCGCTCGAACGCGAACAGCCCGAAATGTACGGCCCCGGCCTGCCAGGCGGCCAATCACAAACGCATCAATGTCTGGTGAGGTTGCGGTCAAGTCGATGTGATTGGCAGGTGGCGCATTCGCAAGGTATTGCAGGGACCATGCGCGTCGCCCTGCTCATTGTCCTGACCATTGTACTGGCGTTGCCGGCTGGCGCTGACGAGCGCAAGAGCTTTCTGGGAACATGGGGCAGCGCAGACCAGTGCGCGCGCTCCCTCATCAAGCCCAACGGCTCTGTCCGCGCTCAACCGTTTGTCATCAGCCAGGGCAGCTTGCGGCATGGCGATGTCTGGTGCCGCCTCGACTGGGGGCCGGTCGAAACGCGCAGCAATGGCCTTTTCACCGGCGCCCATGCCCGCTGCGGCGAAGACTCCGTGCGTCAGTACTTCGTGGGCATGATGTTATCAGGCGGTGAACTGAGCCTGCGATGGGACTTCCTGGTAATGAACGGTCCACTTGGCCGCTGCAGTGCTACTTGAACCTGCAATGCCACCGGCGGCCTCAAGGGCACCCATCACCGTGCGACGGAGCGGTTGCCGCCCCTCGTGGTGAGCAAACCGGATCGGCTAGCTATCCGCCTCGTCCGGTGGCGTCACCACGGCAAAAGCCTTCGAAGCCTTGCCATCATCGGGCTTGTCGAATTCCTGTGTGTGCAACCCGCGGCTGATCAGCTCGCGGATGGCAGCCGCGCGCGATGGCAAGCGGTGTTCAAACCGCCAGTCGTCGATTGCGCGCAGTTCCTCGTCACTCAACATGACCTGCTGTTTCTCGGTGCGCTTGCCTACGGGTGGGCTCATGGGGGACCTGTTCATTCGGGTGCGTAACATACGTATGTGCTGTAACTTATGGCATGTGCAGAGCAACCACAAATGAGGTTTTTTCGGCAGCATCCAGGCGTTGCGCAGGTTTGGTAAAAACCAACGCTTACATATACTAAGTATATGATTTTATTTGATTTATTTTATATCACCTCCTACCTTCCGGTCATCAACTAGCCAGCCCAACCATGAGCTGGCGCATCCATTGGAGGTTTATGATGACCAACGACCGTTACACCGCTGAAGGCGTCCGCCAGGGTGAAGCAACAGGCCGCGTCCGCAAGGTACTGGTTATTTCGGTGGTGCTTGCCGCCGTGGCGCTGCTCGTTGCCGGCCTGCAGTTTGGCGCCTTCTGACGCCGTCGCTCACCGACCTCGCCCAATCTGAACGACATCAGCAAAGGATTTATCATGACCAATACAGTTCTCAACATGCGTACCGACATTGAACATCCCGAGACGGGCATTGACGACACCAAGCTCATCGCCATGAACGTGAGCGCATGCCTCGCCGATTCATACATCCTGATGGTCAAGACGCAGGCCTATCACTGGAATGCGGTTGGCCCACTGTTTCACTCGGTGCACGAGTTGACAGAAAAGCAGTACGAAAACCTGTTTTCGGCAATCGACGTGCTGGCTGAGCGGGTCCGCGCGCTGGGTTATCCGGCACCTTCCAGCATCACGGACATGATTTCGCTGTCAGCCATTGATGAAGACATGGGCAACCCGACGACTGAAGAGATGGTACAAAACCTGGTCGCCGACCATGAAACGGTGGCACGCCGATTCCGTGAATCTGCCGAAAGAGCGGAAGATGCCAAGGATCCTGTCACTGCAGACATGCTGACGGAGCGGCTGGCATTTCATGAGAAATCATCGTGGATGCTCAGGGCGTTGCTGACCGGATAAGCTTGAACAGACTTCCAGGGAGGAAGCGAGTGGGCCGTTTGTCTGGGCCGGGCCAGGCAAGCGGCCTGCTGACGTCTGGGCGGGCGTACGTCTTGGCAACAGCTCAAACTCAAAACCGCTCAAGCCACGGCCGGAGTTCACTCTCCATCGTCCAGGCAGAGCGGTGCTGGGTGGCGAGATGCCAGTAATGATCGGCAATCGCGTCGGCGCTCAACATGCTGTCCGGCTTGTCCGCCGGAGAAACCCTGCCCTCTCGTGCAGGGTTTTCTATGCCGCCATCGATGTTCACGTGCGCCACGTGCACGCCCTTGGGCTGCAGTTCGCGCGCCAGTGATTGAGCCAGGCCGCGCAAGGCAAACTTGCCCATGGCAAACGGCGCTGACAGCGCATAGCCCTTCACCGAGGCCGAAGCCCCGGTGAAAATGATAACGCCCTTGCCTGCCGATGACATGCGCCTGGCTGCCTGCCGCGCCACCAGAAACCCGCCAAACCCTGTCACCATCAGGGCGTGATGCACGTCATCCGGGTTGAGCTCGGTGATCGAGCCGCGCACCCGCGCCGACGGGTTGTACACCACCACGTCCGGCGCACCGGCCTTAGCCTTGTCGAGGTTGGCGAACAGCACGTCCACCTGGTCCGTCTGCGAGGCATCGCAGGTGTAAACCTCCGCCCCCAGTTCCTCCGCCAGACCGGTCAGC
>JAWVYF010000346.1:0-3004 GCA_033722845.1 Anderseniella sp.
ATTTCCATCAGCACGAAGGCGGTGATGGCCTCGACGTCCTCCGGCGTCAGGTGGTCGAGAAACCGGTACATCAGCTAGCGCCAGGTCCAGAAGCTGTCGGACGGGTCCTCCCCTCGCCGCTCGGTAAGCCCGGCCATGGCGCGCTGAAACGCATGGCTGTGCAGGTTGACCGGAGCCGGCAGTAGGATGCCGGTGCGCACGCCATCTGGTTTTGCGTCCGGCTCGACCGACGAGATCACACCTCTGTCGTCCACGCTGACCAGTACATCGCGCTGCCAGCCTTCAGGGGTGAGTGCAGTTTCGGCCCAGATTTTCTGCATAGGCGAGATTCCGTCATTGACTCGATAATATGTCTATACATAATATCGCAGCATTCATTGCATGCAAGGATGAAATGCGTGGCCGGAACCCGAAAACTGCTCACCAATCTGAAGCTCGCCAGCATGGTGCCGGGGGCTGAGCCCTATGGCCTCGTCGAGGATGCTGCCGTGGCTGTGGAGGCGGGCCGCATTGCCTGGGCGGGTAAACGCGCAGACCTGCCGTCGCATTATGGGGGCTGGCCGGCGGAAACCATGGATGGCAGGCTGGTCACGCCGGGCCTGATCGACTGCCACACGCACATCGTGTTTGGCGGCAACCGGGCGCGCGAGTTCGAGATGCGGCTGGAGGGCGCGAGCTATGAAGAAATCGCCCGCGCAGGCGGCGGCATCGTCTCGACGGTCATGGCCACCCGCAAGGCAACCGTGGACGAGCTTGTGGAGGATGCCCTGCCGCGGGTTGACCACCTTCTGGCAGAGGGCGTCACGGCCATCGAAGTCAAGTCTGGCTATGGCCTCGACATTGATACTGAACTCAACATGCTGCGCGCTGCCCGCCGTATCGGGGCCGAGCGTCCCGTGACCGTGATGACAACCTTCCTCGGCGCCCACGCGGTGCCGGCGGAATACAGGGACCGCGCGGACGCCTATATCGACGAGGTGTGTATCCCCGCGCTGGAAGTTGCCTGCAAAGCGGGCCTGGTAGACGCGGTAGACGGCTTTTGCGAAGGCATAGCCTTCACGCCTGCCCAGATCGAGCGTGTGTTCGTCAAGGCGCGCGAACTGGATCTGCCGCTCAAGCTGCATGCTGAGCAATTGTCCAATCTGGGGGGCGCGAAACTGGCGGCACGCTACGAGGCACTTTCAGCTGATCACCTGGAGTATCTGGACGAGGACGGCGTGAAGGCCATGGCGGACGCCGGCACAGTGGGGGTCATCCTGCCGGGTGCCTTCTACACGCTGCGCGAAACCCAACTGCCGCCAATCCATCTGTTCAGGAAGCACGGCGTGCCGATGGCCGTGGCGACCGACTGCAACCCCGGCTCCTCCCCGATGACATCGCTGTTGCTGACCATGAACATGGCCTGCACCCTTTTCCGCATGACGCCTGAGGAGGCGCTTGCCGGGGTGACGCGCAACGCCGCAACGGCGCTGGGGCTGGACGACTGCGGCACCGTTGAACCGGGCAACCGGGCGGACCTCGCAATCTGGAACGTCGCGCACCCCGCAGAGCTTTCCTACCGCATTGGCTTCAACCCGCTGCATCAGCGCATCTTCGCGAGCGAGACATGAGCTCCATCACACTCACACCCGGCGCTACATCGCTGGACCAGCTACGCCAGGTCTACCGGGCAGGGCTGTCTGCCCGGCTGGATGACGCGGCCCGGCCTGCCGTTGAGCGCGCCGCCGCGCAGGTGGCCGCAGCAGCGAAAGGCGGCGAGCCGGTCTATGGCGTCAATACCGGCTTCGGCAAGCTGGCGTCGGTCAAGATCAAGGCAGACGACACCGCAACGCTTCAGCGTAACCTCATTCTGTCGCACTGCGCAGGTGTGGGCGAACCAGTGCCCAACCACATCACCCGGCTGATGATGACGCTGAAGCTGCTCTCGCTAGGACGAGGCGCATCCGGCGTGCGCTGGAGGGTGATCGAGCAGTTGCAGGACATGCTGGCAAAAGGCATTACGCCGGTGGTGCCGGCGCAGGGTTCGGTTGGCGCGTCAGGTGATCTTGCACCGCTGGCCCATATGACAGCGGTAATGCTGGGTGAGGGCGAGGCTGAGTTCGGCGGCAAGACCATGTCCGGCACGGCTGCGCTGCAGGCGGCGGGGCTTGAGCCCGTCGAGCTCACCGCCAAGGAAGGCCTTGCGCTGATCAATGGCACACAGTTCTCTTGCGGCTTCGCACTCGCAGGCCTGTTCGAGGCCAGGCGGCTGGCGGAAGCGGCCATCGTTACCTCGTGCCTGTCGACCGACGCCATCATGGGCTCTACTGCGCCGCTGCAGCCTGAAATCCATGAGCTGCGCGGCCATCGCGGCCAGATCGACGTGGCTGCTGCCATGCGCGCACTCATGGATGGATCGGAAATTCGCGAAAGCCACCGCGAAGGCGACACCCGCGTCCAGGACCCTTATTGCATCCGCTGCCAGCCGCAGGTGACCGGCGCTGCTGTCGACCTGATCCGTCAGGCGGGCCGCACGCTGGAGATTGAGGCCAACGCTGTCACCGACAATCCGCTGGTGCTGGAAGGGGCGGGGATCATTGTTTCGGGTGGCAACTTCCACGCTGAGCCCGTTGCCTTCGCGGCGGACATACTGGCGCTGGCCATTGCAGAAATCGGGTCTATCGCGCAACGCCGCATCGCCATGATGGTGGACCCGGCGCTGTCATTCGACCTGCCGCCGTTCCTGACGCCAGACCCCGGCCTCAACTCCGGCTACATGATTGCAGAGGTCACGACCGCCGCGCTGATGAGCGAGAACAAGCACCTCGCCAACCCGTGCTCGACGGATTCCACGCCGACTTCCGCCAACCAGGAAGACCATGTCTCGATGGCGGCCCACGGCGCACGGCGGCTCATGCGCATGACGCCGAACCTTGCCAGCATTCTTGGCGTGGAACTGCTGTGCGCTTCGCAAGGCATCGAATGCCGCGCGCCGCTGCAGACCAGCCCGGCCCTGCAGAAAGTG
>JAWVYF010000347.1:0-2962 GCA_033722845.1 Anderseniella sp.
ATCACATGAAAAGCTTTTGTGCAGATGTAAGCGCATCTGCCAGCCGGTCAATATCTTCGCGGGTGTTGTACATGGCCAGTGACGCGCGGCAAGTGGCGGTCACGCCGAAGCGCTGCAGCAGCGGCATGGTGCAATGGGTGCCAGCGCGCACAGCCACGCCATAGCGGTCGATCACGGTCGAGATGTCGTGCGCATGCGCCCCTTCCATGGCGAACGAGATGATCGCGCCCTTGGTTGGCGAGGTGCCGTAGATCTTCAGCGAGTTGATTCCGGCGAGCCGCTCGTTGGCATACGACAGCAGCGACGCCTCATGCGCGGCAATGGCCTCGCGGCCCACGCCATCCATGTAATCCAGTGCCGCACCAAGCCCGATGGCCTGCACGATGGGCGGTGTGCCCGCCTCGAAGCGGTGCGGCGGGTCGTTATAGGTCACGCCGTCCTCGGTCACCTCGAAGATCATCTCGCCGCCGCCCTGATATGGCGGCATCTTCGCGAGCAGCTCTTTCTTGCCATACAGCACGCCAATGCCGGACGGCCCGTACAGCTTGTGTCCGGTCATCACGTAGAAATCCGCATCCAGGTCCTGCACGTCCACCGGCATGTGCACGGCGGCCTGTGAGCCATCCACCAGCACTGGAATGCCGCGCTCATGGGCAACCTTGATGATCTCCTTGACCGGGACGACAGTGCCCAGCGCATTGGACATATGCGTAATGGCGACCATCTTCGTGCGCGGTGTCAGCGTCTTGATGAAATCTTCGACGTGCAGCGTGCCGTCGTCGTCCACCGGCACCCAGCGGATGTTCGCGCCACGCCGTTCGCGGTGGAAATGCCACGGCACGATGTTGGAGTGATGCTCGAGAATGGAGATGACGATATCGTCGCCCTCGCCCACCACAAGGCCGCCAAAGCTCTGCGCCACCAGGTTGATGGCGTCGGTCGCGTTACGGGTGAAGATGATCTGCTCATGCGACGGCGCATTGAGGAACCGGCGCACGCTCTCACGTGCATCCTCGAAGGCCTGCGTTGCCGTGTTGGACAGGTAATGCAGGCCGCGGTGCACGTTGGCGTACTCTTCCGAATACGCCTTGGCGATGCGGTCGATCACCACTTGCGGCTTCTGTGCAGAGGCCGCGTTGTCCAGATAGGTCAGCGGCTTGTCGCCATAGATCGGCCTGGCCAGGATTGGAAAATCCGCCCTGATGCGATCAATGTCGAACGACTGGTTTGCCGGTTCGATCTTCTTCAGTGCTTCACTCATACGACATGAACTCCATCAGCGACCCGTCGGGATCGCGGAAATAGACGCTTGTCCCCTTGCCCTTAGCGCCGTAGCGCTCGCATGGGCCTTCCTCGATTGTGACGCCATTGGCCTGCAGGTGCTCGATGGCACCGGATATGGGCCCATGCCAGCGGAAGCACAGGTCGCTGCCGCCGGGCATGACCGGCAGCTTGGCGACCGGCGTTCCCGGCTGGTTGGGGCCGTGGATGTTGAGCTGCTGCTCGCCCCAGCGGAACTGGTATCCATTGCCGAACGGAATCGCTTCAGCCCCCATGACATCCACATAGAACGCCCTCGCCTTGTCCCAGTCAGAGACATGGATGACGCAATGATCTAGCGTGATGCGGGTCATGGGCGCGCTCACTCAGGCTCCCTTGCGCCGGTCGAGCCAGCCTTCGGCAAGGCCGGTCAGCACGTCGCGGATGGCATCGCTTTCGACATCGTCAAACGCTTCGGCCGCAAAGGCAGCAATCAGCATGGACTTGGCCGTCTGCTCCGGAATGCCGCGGGCCTGCAGGTAGAACAGGTGGTCTTCCTCAAGGTCGCCCGAGGTTGCGCCATGGCCGCAGACCACGTCATCGGCATAGATTTCCAGCTCCGGCTTGGCGTCGAACTCGGCCTCGTCGGACAGCAGCAGCGCGTGCGACGACTGGTTGCCGTCGGTCTTCTGCGCATCACGCCGCACAATTGCCTTGCCCTGGAAGATGCCGCGGGAAGACTCGTCCATGACGCACTTGAACAGCTCGCGTGACAGGCACTGCGGCACGGCGTGATCGATCACCAGACGGGTGTCACAATGTTGCTTGCCGGTGAGCAGATAAGCGCCGGAAACGTGGCTTTCACTACCCTCGCCGTCGAAGGTGATGAAGCCCTGCTGGCGGGTTGCACGGCCACCCATGGTGAGGGTGAAGTCCTTGAAGTGCGCCGATGCAGCCAGATGCACCTCGGCGTTGGAAAGGTGAATCCCTTCAAGGCCTTCTTCCTGAACCTTCACACGGTCCAGCCGGGCATTGTCACCCACGTGGATCTGCGTGACGGAGTTGTGCAGGTACTCGCCCTCGCCGCCGATGTGCGTCTCGATCAGGGTGGCAGAAGCACCTTCTTCCAGCACGATCACGTTGCGCGTGGCATAGGACGCAGCCTCGGCACCGGTGGTCACGAACAGAAGCTCGATGGGTGCATCGACATTGCTGCCAGCCTTGAAGGTGAGGGCTGCTCCATCGGACATGAAGGCCAGGTTGAGGGCTGCGACCGGGTCGATTGAACCGGTTACCAGCTTGTCACTGCCGGCCTCTGCGATGGAAGCAAACTCGACGCCGGCCGGTGCGGTTGAGCGGGCTTCGTCAAACGTGCCGTCAACGAAGACCAGGCGGCCCTTGGCCACGTCGGCAAACGGCGTTGCCGCGATAAGCGCGTCTATCGCCTTGGCATCGGCCCTTGTACCGGCAGCAGGCGGCAGCGCCTTCGAGATGATCTGGCGCAGATCGGTACACTTCCAGTCTTCCATGCGCCGGTGCGGCAAGCCGGTCTCGGCGAACTGCTCGAACGCGGCCTTGCGCACATCAGCCAACGGGCCTTGAGCGCTGAATGCCTCAGCGAACGCCGTTTCGGCGGGTGTTTTCAAGAGGGTCACAGACATGGTTCCTTCCCCACTTACGCCGCGTATGCCGCGTAGCCTTC
>JAWVYF010000348.1:0-2960 GCA_033722845.1 Anderseniella sp.
CAGAACGTGGCGCTGGATGTGCTGGCGATTGCACGCGGCGGGTTGGACGCCCGCAACAATGTCGGGCCGGGCGAGAAGACGGAATCAAAGTTCCTCGATGTGCTTGATGAGATCGCCCAATCGGGCAACTCGGCAGCCGATGACCTGCTGGCGCTCTATGAAGGCCAGTGGCAGGGCGACATCGACCGGGTGTTCCGCGATTTCGCCTTCTGAGCAGCTTCGCGGGCGCTTAAGCCGATTGTAACCGTGGCCGTGGCAGACTGTCGGTCATGTGGAACGCTATTGCCAGCAATCTCCAGTGCCCGGTGTGCAGGTCTGACCTGCACTCCGCCGAGCCGCAGTGCGACACCTGCCAGCGGCCGATGGTGTATTTGCCGTGGGCCGGGGCGGGCGCGTCTCCAGTGTCTGCGGTCATGCTTGGCGGCATGGCCTGTATTGGCCTCATGATTGCCTGCCTGTGCTGGCTGCTGGCCAGCAGGCAATTGGGGCTTGGCATGAAAGCGCCGGTTGTCAGCCTCGTGGTCTGTTTCATTCCCCTGGCGGCCTTGCTGGGCTGGGACGGCTGGCTCTCGATGCGCTCCGGTGTGGACCGCACGCGGGTGTTCCTGTCCACCGGCACAGAGGCGCGCATCACCGGTGCGGTCAAGCTGGCGCTTGCCACGCTTGCCATCGGCTTTAGCGGATGGGCGCTGGCCGTCTTGCCCACTTTCAACATCGTTTGACGCAAACTGTCCGGTTTGGGCATTTTGATGTCGCTGGCGGTCTTGTGAATCCGCTCGCGTCATCCGACGATGCATCTGAAACCGGAAGGGGTGCCAGATGAAAGTCACAGGGCTCAAGACGTTCGTTGTTGCCAATCCGCCACCGCGCCGGGGCGGGCGGTATTTCATCTTCCTGAAGCTGATCACCGACAACGGCATTGAGGGGGTGGGCGAGGTCTACAACGCCACCTTCGCGCCCGATGTGATCGTGAAGATGATCGAGGATGTGTTCCAGCGAAACGTCGAAGGCATCGACCCGTTCCACATCGAGAAGTTCTGGCGGCGGACATATGCGCGCGGCTATTCCATGCGGCCCGACATCTCGCTGGTCGGCGTCATGTCCGGCATTGAGATGGCCCTGTGGGACATCTGTGGAAAGGCTGTGGAAAAGCCTGTGTATGAGCTGTTGGGAGGCCGTGTACATGACCGGCTGCGCTCCTACACGTATCTTTATGCGCCAGCCGATGTCGACGCCTACGCCTACACCGATGAAGGCAACAAGGTTTACTATGATCCGGATGCTGCGGCTGAGCGCGCGCTGCACTATGTGAACCTCGGCTTCACGGCGGTGAAGTTCGACCCCGCCGGACCGTATACGGCCTTCGACCCTCACATGCCGAGCCTTGAGCGGATGGAGTTGTCGGAGAAGTTCTGCAAACGCATCCGCGAGGCGGTTGGCAACAAGGCGGACCTGTTGTTTGGCACACATGGCCAGTTCACCACCGCAGGTGCCATCCGTCTTGCGCGCAAGCTTGAGCCTTACGATCCGTTGTGGTTCGAGGAGCCGTGCCCGCCGGAAATGCCGGAGGAAATGGCCAAGGTCGCGCGCTCGACAAAGATACCGGTCTCCACCGGTGAGCGGCTTTGCACCAAGTATGAGTTTGCCCGCGTGCTGGAAACGGGCGCGGCCTCGATCCTGCAGTTCGCACTGGGCCGTGTGGGTGGACTGCTGGAAGCCAAGAAGATCGCCGGCATGGCGGAGGCACATTATGCGCAGATCGCGCCGCATCTTTACTGCGGTCCCATCGAGGGCGCGGCTAACGTGCAGATCGCGGCGTGCTCGCCCAACTTCCTGATCCTTGAAAGCATCGAGACCTGGG
The DNA here is from genome assembly GCA_033722845.1 of Anderseniella sp. Classification (GTDB taxonomy): domain Bacteria; phylum Pseudomonadota; class Alphaproteobacteria; order Rhizobiales; family Aestuariivirgaceae; genus Anderseniella. The sequence goes on from JAWVYF010000348.1 coordinate 1,862, forward strand.
GCGGCTTTCATGCTGAGGTGCTGAACAAGCCGATGGGGTTCGAGGACGGCTTCGTCATTCCGCCATCGGCTCCCGGTCTTGGCGTGGAGCTGAACGAGGAAGTGGCGCTGGCTCACCCGCTCACTGACATGGACGACTTGCATATTGCGCCTGGCGAAGACCCGGCGGCGTGGAACGATTAATTCAACGGGATAGACGAGAAATGAAGGTCGGGTTTATCGGGCTGGGCAATGTGGGCGGCAAGCTTGCCGGCAGTCTTGTGCGCAACGGGTTTGACACGGTGGTGCATGACTTGAGCCGAGAAGTGGCGCAGAAGTTCATCGACCGCGGCGCGGACTGGGCAGACACGCCGAAGCAAATGGCCGAGATGTGCGATGTGGTGATTACCTGCCTGCCATCGCCCAGGGCCTGCTCGGACGTGCTGGAAGGCGCGAACGGCATCATCGAGGGCTTGAGCGAAGGCAAGGTATGGATGGAAATGTCCACCACCGATGCGGACGAAGTGAAGCGCATTGCCGAAAAGGTGCAGGCCAAGGGTGCCTTTGCCGTCGAGTGCCCTGTCTCTGGCGGCTGCCACCGGGCCGATACCGGCAACATCTCGATCTTCGTAGGTGGTGATCGCGAGGCCTTCGACAAGGTGTTGCCGCTGACCACCACGCTGGGCCGGCGCGTGCTGCACACCGGCGAGCTCGGCACGGCTTCGACGCTGAAGGTGATGACCAACTATCTCGCCACCGCCAACCTGCTGACCTGCTGCGAGGCGCTGACCACCATGGCGGCGGCTGGCATTGACCTTGCCACCACCTACGAGGCGATGAAGATATCGTCCGGCACCAGCTTCGTGCACGAAACCGAAAGCCAGCTTATCCTCAATGGCTCGCGCGATGTGAATTTCACCATGGACCTGGTGCTGAAGGATATCGGCCTGTTCCAGAAGATCGCCGAGAAGCACAAGGTGCCGCTGGAAATCTCGCCGATGATCATCGACATCATGAAGGACGGCCAGAAAAGATACGGCGAAAGGGCCAACTCCGACGACATCATCCGCAGGCTGGAAGAAGCGACGGGTCTGTCGATCCTGGCTGACGGCTTTCCGGCG
>JAWVYF010000349.1:0-2951 GCA_033722845.1 Anderseniella sp.
ATGTTCTTGTTTCCCTGTCGGAGCTGACGCTTCTCCACGCCTCTTGAGTGCACTTGAGACCTGCGTCACGGTATGTTTGACTTGCCAACATCTACAAAATATCGATAAAATGTCAACATGACTGATGAGAAAAACCACAGGCTTGGGCCCATCGTTTCGTCGTCGCACCTCGCGCAAGGCGCCATGCCGGCCCTGTCGGAGTTCGAATTCGGGCTGATCATGGCGTCCCACGCGTTTCAGCGCTGGATGGTTCGCTGCATGACGGCGGCTGGTCATCCGGGCATGTCTGCGCTCGATGTGCTGGTGCTGTTTTCGGTCCACCACCGAACCAAGCCCAAGCGGCTGGCCGACATCTGCCTCGTTCTGAACGTGGAAGACACCCACCTTGTTACCTATGCCATCCGCAAGCTGGAGGCGGCAGGGCTGGTCAAGTCGGGCAAGTCGGGCAAGGAGAAGACCGTTACCCTGACCAGGGAAGGCGAGGCAGCGTGCGTCAGGTACCGGGAGGTGCGCGAGGACCTGTTGGTGGACACCATCCGCTCGCTGGGCCTGAAGCCCGAGACAGCCAGCGAACTGGCGCGAGAACTCCGCGTGCTATCCGGTCACTACGACCAGGCTGCGCGGGCAGCTGCTTCACTTTAATTCGTCACGTTCATTGAATCTTAACATTTCATCCCCATATTGAGGCTCAAGAGCGCTGAGGCCGGATGTACGCCCAGTGCAACTGAAACCGATCTTGTTGCGGCAGCTGCCGCCAACTTGATCGGTTTTTTGGTTTCTGCGGGCCGGTAAGGCAGATTGACCAGCCTCGCTTCATGGCGTCATAGTCGAGTGGCCATGAACCAGCTTCTCCGCATTGTTGTCCTGTCGTTCGTCCTCGCAAGTCCTGCGATAGCCCAGATCGTTCCGCTGCCCGGCACGCAGTGGGGCACGGGCGTCGCCGTCGACCGCCGCTCGGTGACGTTCGGCGCCGATGGCCGGGTATCCGGGCACGCAGGCTGCAACACCTTCACCGGTTCGTACAGCCACACCGGCGTCGACCTGAAGATCGGGCCGCTCGCCACCACCCGCAAGATGTGCGGCGAGATGCGGATGAAGCAGGAACAAGCCTGGCTCGAGATGTTGTCGCGCACCGACTCATACCGGCTTGCCGAAGACAGGCTGCGGCTGATGGATGCCAGGAACCAGGAAATCATTTCGCTCACCCGGCGCAACTACCAATAGGAAGGCAACTCCATGGAATACGTGAAACTGGGCGCTTCCGGCGTCAAGGTGTCAAAACTTTGCCTCGGCATGATGAGCTACGGCACCGCGGGCTGGCCGCATCACCCGTGGGTGCTGAGCGAGGCTGATGCACAGCCCTTTCTCAAAGGCGCACTTGATGCCGGCATCAACTTCTTCGACACGGCCGACTTCTATTCGGTGGGTGCAAGTGAAGAGATCCTCGGAAACTTTGTCGCGAAGAACATGAAGCGGTCCGATGCGGTCATCGCCACCAAGGTGTGCCTGGCAATGGGCGATGGCCCCAACGACAAGGGCCTGTCGCGCAAGCACATTGTGGAAGCCATCGACGCCTCGCTGGCCCGGCTCAAGACCAACTATGTGGACCTTCTGTATATCCACCGGCTTGACCATGACACGCCGATGGAGGAAATCGCCGAGGCATTGAACGACGTGGTGCGGTCGGGCAGGGCGCTTTATCTGGGCGCCTCATCCATGTGGACCTGGCAGTTCGCCACCCTGCGCGAGATGCAGCGCGCCAACGGCTGGGCGCGCTTCCAGGTCATGCAGAATTTCTACAACCTGTGCTACCGCGAGGAAGAGCGCGAGATGATCCCGTACTGCATGTCGCAAGGCGTGGCGCTTGTACCGTGGTCGCCCATGGCGCGCGGCTTCCTCGCCGGAAACCGGCCCAAGGGCGAGAAGGGCGCGACTGCCCGCGGCCAGACCGACAAGCTGGAAGAGGGTTATTTCGGCTCAAAGCAGGACTACGCCATCCTCGCCCGCGTCGAGAAACTGGCGGACAAGCTTGGCGTCAAGCCGGCCCAGGTCGCGCTGGCGTGGGTGCTGGCCAGGGGCGTTACGTCCCCCATCATCGGGGCCACCAAACCGCACCACCTGTCAGATGCCGTCGCCGCGCTGGACATCAAGTTGACCGGCGCGCAGATCGCCTCGCTGGAGGCGCCTTATGCGCCGCGGGCGGTGCAGGGCCACACCTGAGGCAAGTCCGGCCATGACCAAGCGCCTGCTGATCGTCGCGCATGTACCGTCGCCCAACACGATGGCCTTGCGCGATGCGGTGGTGCGCGGTGCGTCCTCAGCCGATGTCTCCGGCGTCGAGGTGGTGTCAAGGACGCCATTCGAGGCCAGCGTGAATGACGTACTGGAGGCCGATGCCATCATCCTCGGCACGACCGAGAACCTCGGCTACATGTCCGGCGCGCTGAAGGACTTCTTCGACCGGACCTATTATGGCGTGATCGACGAAAAGCAGGGGCTGCCGCTTGGTGTGTTCATTCGCGCCGGGCTGGACGGCACAGGCACGCGCCGGGCCATTGAGAGCATTACCGGCGGGCTACGCTGGAAGCTGGTTCAAGAACCGATGATCCTGCACGGTGAGTGGCAGAACGGGTTTGTGGATCAGGTCGAGGAACTGGGCCTGGCCATGGCGGCGGGCCTTGAAGCTGGGGTCTTTTGACCACTTGAGACAGCTATTGACTTTTATCCTATAATAGACTATAGTCCTTTTTATCTGCTTCGGAGGAAGAGACAGCGCGCGTTCCTGTCTTCGAAGTCAGGCCGGATGGTTTCGTGAAGGAGGCACGGGAGTAACGCCCCGCCGCTGAGATCATGGGCACCCGACACCGCCCCGGCCCGGAAGGGTCGCGTACTGCACAACGGATGAGCGCTGTCACAAGCGGCATCCTGAGCGCGGAAGGGTGCAGTCACCG
>JAWVYF010000350.1:0-2928 GCA_033722845.1 Anderseniella sp.
CGGCCGCGGTGACTTGGATCCTCGAAGGACTTTCTGAGAGCCATAGTTTTCAAGCCGTAGATTTTTGGTGGGGCAGACGGTGTGATTTCCAGGCTTCAGATCCATGTAAGGCTTTCTGACAGACACCGAAACTCCGCTTACGGTGGAATGCGGATGGCCTGCTGGACTCGCAAGAGCGTGGCTTCGATCTTGGCAAGCATGCTGTGCTTGTCGCTGTTGCACTCGGCATTGTTCATCAAAGCCGCGCCTGCTCAAGAGCAGCTAGACGCCTGCTGGTTCTCATATCTTGATTGCTCGCGACAGGCTGGAGGTGATCCCAAATGGCGGTCGGTTTGCTACGCAGACTTTGCCAGATGCATTGGCCGAAAACCAATGCCTGCATGCCCGGCGTCAACGGTTCCTGAAGCGTGCAACGACTTCAAACGTGAATGCACTGAGTTCGCTGAGAGCGATTCAGTCTTTATTGATCAGTGCAACGATGATTTCGAGGTCTGCCTCTTTGCGCATGGTTGTTAAAACCGGGGCGACAACCGTTGGCTCACTCAAACTGAAGAACGTGTGGAAACAAGCATGGCAAGACGGACTCCAGATATTCGGCGAACCTGGCTATTTGGACCCGGTGCAGATGCCCATGTTCATGAGGCGATGCTGGCAAGTGGTGCTGATGTGCTGATTGTGGACTTGGAGGATTTCACACCGCCCGAACGCCGTCCGGAAGCGCGCAAACTTCTTCCCGAATTCGTCCGCAGATCCTCGCAGCAAGATAGCCTGGCTGCAGTGCGCATCAATCACCTGGATCAAGATGGAGGTCTCGATCTGGAGTCGGCCATGAGGGCAGGCTGCGAAATCATTCTCTATCCGATGACGGAAAGAGCCGAGCAGATCCAGGAATTGGACGCAGCAATTGCATCTCACGAAACCGCGCTCGAACGTCCAGTGGGCCAGACTGAAATCATACCGGTTTGTGAAACGGCATTGGGTGTTGTGGATGTCCGTTCCATTGCATCAGCCAGCGGGCGTGTCACGTGCGCCATTCTTGGTGCTGAAGATCTGGCTGCTGATCTGTGTGCAGAGCGAGGTTCGGACGCCATTGAACTGGACTATGCCCGCCGGCGTTTCGTCCTTGAGTGCCGCGCTGCTCGAATAGAACCGATTGATGCGCCGTACACATACTCGGACCTAGAGGGGGCGGAACGGGAAGCGCGCTATTCCAGACGGCTCGGATATCTCAGTAAGGCACTTGTCCGTCCGGATCACTCAAGCTCTCTAAATTCGGTGTTCACCCCAAGTGCTGATGAGGTGAAAGTTGCTGGCAAGATTGTAAAAGCCTTTGAGGCAGCGCGTAGCCAGGGTGAAGACCGCGTTCTCGTAGACAACCAGTGGGTTGAAGTTCCGACTTATCGCAATGCCTGCGCGCTGATCCATAGAGCCAAGCGGCTTGGGGTTCTTCAGTAAGCTCACGTGACTCGCCCGGCATTACCGAACCTTCAGCCGTGCGTTGCCCTCTAAGGTTTCTACTTTGCATGGGGTTGTTCCAAGAGTTTGAGATGCACCCCCGGGGTACCCACCTCGTACCAGACGGCAAGAGCTAATGAAAAAGCCGCCCCGTCATTGCATCACGAGGCGGCTTGCTAGGTCGGATGGGTGTTTCAGATCAGCTCGGCTTCGGCCACTCGAAGTCAGGGCGCAGGCCTTCATAAACCGGCCGTCCGTCATCGGGCTTGGGCACGCCTGTCGCCGGATCATAGAACGCGTGATAGGTGGCTGGCAGCTTGTCGGTGTCATGCCCCATCAGGTTGGGCACGATAACCCGGATCCGCTTTTCCTTGTCATCCAGCATGATCGGTGTGCCGCATGTCTCGCAGACGCACAACTGCAGCGGGCCGTCCGGATTCTGGTCATTGAACGGCATGCGCTTCAGGCTGCCGGCGTCTTCTACGTCGAGATCACCATGTTTGAAGAAGACAACATGGGTCGTCGGTTGTCCCGTGACGCGCTTGCACACCGAGCAATGACAGGTGTGGTTGTCGATCGGGTCTGCGTCTGCATGCGTGTGATGGTGGTCGCATCCACCTTCGTACTTGTGGGACATGGTTTCCTCCTGCTTGTGGCCTTTTGGCGGCCTTGTTGCCCAGCCCCTAGAGTGCTGGAAGCCCCATGATAGCGCGATTTTGCCCGTCTGGCGAGGCAATTGCCGTTGCAGCAAGCCAGTTGATCCCGATCAACGGTTAATCTGACCAGATCCTTCCGTGTGCCATCATGAATCAGCCGGCGACCTTTCATTAACCAAACCTTCAGTCTGCCCGGGCTAGAACAATGGAAGAGACAGAACCCGCATCAGGAATGGACGGATCATGTTTACCCCTCGTTCGAGCGCCCTCACGCTCGCTACCTCTCTTCTGGCAAGTCTGCTTGCAAGCAGTGCTTCAGCGGCAGACCTCGATCTCCCACCTCCGCCGCCGCCACCTGTTGTGCAGCAGGTACCGGTCCCTGCGCCACAACCAACATTAAAAGGTGATGCGCAGCTGATGGGCGGTGCCTATGCGGTGGACAATGGTTACAGCGACCGGGCGTTCATGGGATTGCAAGGCAGCCTGTACGATGAAACCGGTTTCGGCGTTCACGTGGATGCCGTCCATGTGCAGCGTGAAGAACGTGCTGGCTTTGCTGCGCTTGGGATCTCCTATGCCGTATCATCTGGTACCCGGCTGAAGCTGATGGCGGGCACAAGTACCGAGAACAACGAAATTCAACCGGAACTTTACCTGAATGGTAGCGCGACGTTTGATCTCGGCTCAGAGGCAGGGGTGGTTATCACACCGCAGATCATCTACCGGGATTATCGCTCCGGCACCGAGGAAGTGCAGGCACAGGGTACCATTTCGAAGTATTTCAAACCCTTCAAGGACGGATCTTACATCGTCGGCA
>JAWVYF010000351.1:0-2901 GCA_033722845.1 Anderseniella sp.
AACGAAAAGCCACGTTCTCCCTGATCCAGCTGCATCGATGACACGCCCACATCAAGCACGATGCCGTTGACCGCCTCGATGCCCAGATTCGTCAGGATGTCCTGCATTTGCGAGAAGCGGCCCTCGACAAGCGTCAACCGTCCGCCAGCCTCGTCCACGAGCGACTGCCCGCCCGCAATGGCTTCAGGATCACGGTCGATGGCAATCACACGCACGTCCGCTGCCGCCAGAAGCGCGCGCGAGTAGCCGCCGGCCCCGAAGGTACCGTCGACGATCACGTCGCCATCGCACGGGTTCAGCGCATCAAGCACCGGTTGCAATAGCACCGGAACATGGCGCTGCGGCGCGGTTTCGCCTGCACGTGTCATTGTCCCCAGATCTGTCCCAACCGGCGATCCGCCATGCGGCACCGCAGGCTGCTCCCACGCAGCAAGCGGCAAATCACCGGAAATGTCTTAACAAGCGTTAGGACTTTGGAACCGCGATCCTTAACAAACCGTTGATGCGGTGACTCGTTATGCGCCGTAAGGTCAGAAATCTTTCAAGTTTGTTGCGTCAGAACGCAAAAACGGCCCGCAAGCAGGCCGTTCTAGACACAAACTGCGAGGCGATCAGCGCCGTCCGCTGCCGCCAGGCCTGCGGCCCTGATTCCCGCCACCGGGAGGCGGTGCGCCCTTGCTGTCCTTGTGGCGGAAGGTGATCCGCCCCTTGTCCAGATCATACGGGGTCATTTCCACCGTCACCCGGTCACCAGCAATGGTGCGAATGCGGAATTTCTTCATCTTGCCCGCAGTGTAGGCAATAATCTCGTGATCGTTCTCCAGCTTCACTCTAAAGCGCGAGTCTGGAAGCACCTCGGTCACGACGCCTTCGAACTCGAGCACTTCTTCTTTCGACATAAAGTTCTTTCCCTGTCGGTTGCTGGTGAGGGCTGCATACAGTGTTGGCCGTTGATAATCAACGTCTTGCCAACGAAAAGGCCGGGCAAGCGGTTACGCCAGCCCGGCCCGCAAACATCCGTTACCGGATATCAGCCCATCTGGATCTCGGCAGCCTGGTTACCACGGCCACGCGGATCTGCCTCGACAACGAAGCTCACCTTGTCGCCATCCTTCAGGCCTTCAAGACCGGAGCGCTGGATGGCGGTGATGTGCACGAACACATCCTTCGAGCCATCTTCCGGCGCAATGAAGCCGAAGCCCTTGGTGGTGTTGAAAAACTTGACGGTGCCATTGACACGCATGGGGACAATCCTTTCCCAATTTCAATCTGGAATGACCAGTCCGGCTCACTTAGTCTTACCGGTCTCTGGGAAGGCGCGGGAAAGTCGTCTCAGCGGTTTTAAGGCGTTGATGTCTAAACCGGTCGTCTCAGGGCGCATCCATTCCACTCAAAATGCGCCGGTAGTAGCCGCAGTATAGTCAATTCCCTGTGACATTTCAATGAAACTGATTGAAGCCCTGCTCCAGACAGGGCGCCAAAATCAGACATCAGCCGGCCTGTAAGCCGGGTTCTGTCCGCATGTACGGTTGCCCGCACACGCTGGATGACCATTCATCTGGGGTGCATGTTGCCATGCACCTCAAGCAGCCAACCCGGGCAGCATTCCGGAAGATTCGAACCGCACGGGCTCAAGGCCCGTGCACGCTGCCCCTATTTGGCCTTGCTCCCGGTGGGGTTTGCCGTGCCGCTCACGTTACCGCAAGCGCGGTGCGCTCTTACCGCACCCTTTCACCCTTACCCCTGAAACCGTTGCCGGTCCCAAAGGCGGTTTGCTTTCTGTGGCACTTTCCCTGGAGTCGCCTCCGCCGGACGTTATCCGGCACCGCATCTCCGTGGAGCCCGGACTTTCCTCACCGTCTTGCGATCTGAAAACAGACCAGAAAACAGCGCGGTCATCCAGCCAGCTGATGTCTGGGTCGGTATATAACATTTATTTGATGATACTACAGCTTTGTCTAACACCGCCTTTCACGCCAGGGTCGAGTGCTGTACAAGAAATTTGAATTGAGTGATGAATACAGAGAATGACATGTCTACCACTGCTTGCTCCAGCGCAGGAAAAAACGGGAGGAGTTTCCGTTGACCTGCTTCCTGCAGCTAGATGACGATCCGATTTTCAACGCGGTGTGTGCCCGGCATTTCTCCGGCCGCGACGGGCTCGATTTCATCCAGTTGACGTCAGTAAATGAGGCAGAGAAGCGGCTGCTCAGTGGCCCCGGCATCGATGTAATGATGCTTGACCTGTCCCTTCCCGACCGTGACGGCATCGAATTTCTGACCCCACTCAAGAAAACCGGCTTCGACGGCAAGCTCATTTTGATGTCGAGCCAGCCGCGCAACGTGATCGACATGGCCGCCACACTCGCCACAGCGCAAGGCATGCCCCCAGCCCTGGTTCTGGCCAAACCGATTACGCCGGAGAAGCTCGCCGAGATCGACAAAGTTCTCGCAAGTGCCGGCTGATCTGCCGATTCAGCTTGCATGGCTGGCAAGCAGAGCCTCCAGCACCGCCCGGGTCTGATCATCCGCAACACCATCACAGCACACCGGCCGGTAATGCATCTGGAAGGAATGAACTACGGTCTGCGTCCAGCCGTCATATACGCCACTGGCCTCTATGTTGTAACCGAGCGCTGCCAAAGCATATTGCAGCTCGGCCACATGCTTGCCGGTGTCACCTGGCCTGATCGCGAGGCTACACGACTTGATTTCCGGCTCAACCCACAGCCCAACGCCATGCCCGGCCAAGGTGGCCCAAGGAAACTTCTCGCCCGGATCCACCTTGCGCCCCGGCGCAACATCGGAATGGGCCAGCACATGACGTGGCTGGATGGCATGACGCGAAATAATGTCCCGTGACAACGCAATGACCGCCTCGATCTGCGCGTCAGGAAAATC
>JAWVYF010000352.1:0-2862 GCA_033722845.1 Anderseniella sp.
ATGAACAATGGCGCCGCCTGCGCCCATGTCTCGCAAGGCTTGCACGGCATCCACGGCGGCTTCTCGCGCAAGCCCGATATAGGTGGCGTCCGGGCTGACCGGCAGCTCATCCAGTGAGGCGAAGCATTGAAGTCCCGCCATGCTTTCGCGTTTCGGGTTGACCGGCCAGATGTCGCCGTCGAACCCGACTTTCTTCAGTTCGAGTGCAACGCTTTCGGCAATCCGTCCGCCGATGACGGCGACCGAGCGCGGATTGAGCAACCGTGTAAGGGAAGGGGCAGGGCGCAGCATGGACCGGCCCTAACCGCCCAGCGGCCTGAGCATCTCTCGCGAGATGATGTGGCGCTGGATTTCGCTTGTGCCTTCCCAGATGCGTTCGATGCGCGCGTCGCGCCAGATGCGCTCCAGCGGCAGTTCGTCCATAACGCCCATGCCGCCGTGGATCTGGATGGCCTCATCGGCCACCATCGCCAGCACTTCCGATGCCTTCAGTTTCGCCATCGCCATGTCGGCTTCGCTCACCGTTCCGGCGTCATATTTCCAGGCAGCTTCCATGGTCAGCAGGTTGGCGGCCTTCAGCTCCATCGCCATGTCGGCCAGCTTGAACGATACGCCCTGGAACTTGCAGATCTGCTGGCCGAACTGTTGCCGGTCCACCGACCATTGCAGGGCGTGTTCGAGCGCACGCTCAGCCCGGCCGAGGCAGGTGGCGGCCACCTGCAGCCGTGTTGCACCGAGCCACTCGTTGGCCACGTGGAAACCCTTGTGCGCGTCGCCGAGGCGTTGCGCATCCGGAACGCGGCAGTTGTCGAACTCGAGAATCGAGTTGGTGTAACCGCGATGCGAGACGTTGCGATACCCCTCGCGCACGGTGAACCCTGGCGTGCCCATGTCGACGATGAACGAGGTGATCAGCTTCTTTGGCCCGCGAGGCGTATCTTCTTCGCCGGACGCAAAGTAGGCGATCACGAAATCGGCCTCGTCGGCGTGGGAGATGAAGTGCTTCGTACCGTTCAGTATCCAGTCATCGCCATCCTTGACGGCTGTTGCCTTCATGCCGCGCAGGTCTGAGCCTGCGCCCGGCTCGGTCATCGCCATGCAGTCGATCTTCTCGCCGCGCACACAAGGAAGCGTGTAGCGCTCGCGCTGTTCCGGGTTGCAGGCCATCAGGATGTTTGACGGGCGCGCCACGCAGTTCCAGTGCAGCGCGTAATTGGCCCGGCCCAGTTCCTTCTCGTAGAGCACCCAGGTCAGCGTATCGAGGCCCGCACCGCCCACTTCTTCCGGCATGTTGGCGGCATAAAGCCCGGCCTCGATGGCCTTGGCCTTGAGTTCCTCATAGAGGTCGCGGCGCAGCTTGCCGGTGCGCTCCACTTCTGCTTCGTGCGGATACAGCTCGTTCTCGACGAAGCTCCTCGTCGTATCGACGATCATCTGCTGTTCTTCGGTCAGGTTGAAGTTCATCTGGAATGCCTCTGGGAGATGAGTGTCATCCTCGGGCTTGTCCCGAGGATCCACCTGTCATGCGGTAAAGTCTGCGGACAGGTCACGCCAATCCGAATTGTCTTGCTCGATAAGATTGACTTTCCACTGCCTGTAGTAGCGCTTGATGTTCTTCTCACGCTGAATGGCATCGCGAACGTCTTCAAAGACTTCGTAGTAAACCAGCCGATGAACGCTATATTTGCTCGTAAATCGAGAGCCGGTACCGTCACGGTGTTTGGCGGTGCGATTGACGATATCGCTCGTAACGCCGGTATAGAGTGTGCCGTTCGGCTTTGATGCCAGGATGTAGGTGTAATAAGGCATTGATCAGGTAGTTTTTCTGGTCTGGACCCTCGGGACAAGCCCGAGGGTGACAATCTGTTTCTGGTGCAGCAATTCGACAAGCCTCACACCTTCCCGTTCAGCACTTCGCCGACGCCGATATTGTGCTTCTTGAGTACGTGCATGATGTCCACCAGCACGTCGTTGCGCTTGACTTCCCACTCGGCGATGGACTTGCCCTCGGCCTGCCGCTCGCAGCCGCCGACCAGCTTCTCCGTCAGCTCGTCCGACCACTTGGGGAACTTCAGGTCCGTCCACGGCAGCTCAAGCGAGGGGTCGAACTGCGCCATGAAGGCGGCCATGCCGCCGTCGCCGCCTGCCGTGTGATAGTGCAGGAACGAGCCCATGATCGCCCAGCGCAACCCGGCGGAATAGATGATTGCCCGGTCGATGTCCTCGGTGGTGCCGATGCCCTTATCCAGCACATTGAGTGCCTCGCGCCACAGCGCTTCCTGCAACCGGTCGCAGATATAGCCGTCGATTTCCTTCTTCAGCCTGAGCGGAAACATGCTCAGGCTGCGATAGAAGGCATCGGCCCGGTCCATCACTTCGGCGGAGGTCTTCTCGCTCGCCACGGTTTCCACCAGCGGCAGCAGATAGACTGGATAAAACGGGTGGCCGATGATGACGCGTTCGGGGTGCTTGCACTTCGACTGCAGGCGGCTTGGCAGGAAGCCCGACGAGGAAGACGCCATGATCACGTCAGGCCGGGATACCGCGTCCATCTGCTCATACAGGCTGATTTTCAGGTCTTCGCGCTCTGGCGCTGCTTCCTGAATCCAGTCAGCGGCTTGCGCCATGTCGTTCAAGTTGGTTGTGAAGCGAAGGCTGCCCATGTTGGCAGGCTTTTCACCCGCCAGCTTGGTCATGGACGGCCAGGCCCGCTCGATCTTGTCGCGCATGGGCGCTTCGGACTTTTCGAACGGGTCGTAGGCGACCACATCATAGCCCGCCCACATGGCCCTGGCGGCCCAGCCAGCGCCAATGACGCCCGCACCGGCAATGCCAACTGTCCTGATGGTGTTCATCTGCGTC
>JAWVYF010000353.1:0-2854 GCA_033722845.1 Anderseniella sp.
GTAGCATCATCACATCGAGCTTGTGACCGGCTTCCAGCACCACCTTGGTGATGTCGTCCAGCGCCCACGGGCTGTTCAGGCAGTTGATGCGGGTCCACAGGCCGGTCTGCCCATAATCATGCGCCAGCGCCATCTCGATGAACCCGTCACGGGCGGCTTCCTTGTCATCTGCGGGAATGGCGTCTTCAAGGTTGCCCAGGATCACGTCCACCTTCGAAATCAGGTCCGGCACCTTGGCGCGCATTTTCTCGATCTGCGGTGGCAGGAAGTGGATCATCCGCTCCAGCTTGACGGGCACTTCGCGCATGGGCTCGGGCGCGCCGATCGCGAGCGGCTTGTAGAACTGGCTTGGAAGTTTCATCGGCTTGTTATCCCGCTTCTGATCTTGTTGCGTTGCAGCATGTGTAGGATGTTGAACGCCTGCGGGCAATGGTTCATTCGCTTATGTTGCGCGAACCGTTCATGCCGGTTACAGGGTTGGCACACCTCATATCCCACGAATCCACCAGGCACATCGCATTCATGACCCAAGCGTCCTCGACACAACCCTTGAGCGGTATCAAGGTTCTGGACTTCTCGACCCTTTTGCCGGGCCCGCTGGCCTCGCTGTTCCTCGTTGAGGCAGGCGCGCAGGTCATCAAGATCGAGCGGCCGGGCGAGGGCGAGGAAATGCGCCACTATGAGCCGAAGTGGGGCCGCGAGCCGGTGAACTTCGCCATGCTCAACCGGGGCAAGCAGTCTCTCACGCTCGACCTCAAGTCGCCGCGCCACCTGGAGTTCCTGCTGCCGCTGATCCAGGAGGCCGACATCATCGTCGAGCAGTTCCGTCCCGGCGTGATGGAGCGGCTTGGTCTGCATTATGACGCCGTGCGGCTGCTCAACCCGCGCATCGTCTACTGCTCCATCACCGGCTACGGCCAGACCGGCGAAAATGCGCTGAAAGCCGGCCACGACCTGAACTATATCGGCGATGCCGGTCTGCTGGCGCTGTCCATGGGGCCGGACGACAACCCCACCGTGCCGCCGTTTCTGGCTGCCGACATTGCCGGCGGCAGCTATCCGGCGGTGGTCAACATCCTGCTGGCGCTGCTGCAGCGCGACAGGACGGGCGAGGGCACCCACATCGACATCTCCATGACCGACAACATGTTCATGCTGATGTGGTGGGCCATCGGGCAGGGGCTGGTGACAGGCAATTGGCCCGGCAATGGCGACGCGCAGCTGAATGGCGGCTCGCCGCGCTACAAGATCTATCCCACATCAGACGGCAGGCACGTTGCGGTTGCAGCGCTGGAGCAGAAATTCTGGGTTGCCTTCTGCAATGCTATTGGACTGTCGGAAGCCTTCCGCGATGACCGTGCCGACCCGGCGGCGACCACCGATGCGGTGCGCGCGCTGATTTCCGAGCATGATGCCGATCACTGGCGGCCCATTCTCGCGCAAGCTGACTGTTGCTGCTCCATCGTGCGCACGCTGGAAGAAGCCATGCGCGACATGGCCTTCCATGCCCGTGGCGTGTTCGATCACACGCTGGTCAACGAGACCGGCGATACGCTGCCTGCAACCCCGGTTGCGGTCGCACCGCAATTCCGCTGTGATGCGAGCGTCGAAAAATCAGCACCTGCGCTGGGCGCCCACAACGACATGCTGCTGGGCAAGGCCAACTAGAACTTCAGGAGTGCCCCTGATGTCCATGATCCGCCGCGCCGCGGCCATCTGCATTGCGGCAATCGCGTTTTCGTCCGCACCTGCGATCTCGCAAGACGCCGATGACTGCCAGCGCAACGTCAGGTGCACGGTAGACTCCGTGCTTGCGGTGCTCGACGACAGGAATGCCGGCAAGGACCGTTACCGGTTGCCGGCCTACGGGTTCGTGGCCCTGGCCATGCAAGTCTCCGGCGCGCCGGCCGATCAGATGTCCGCCCTCTACGCGCGTATTCGCACGGCGATTGCAGACATGGATCATATCCCCAACTCCATCGACCGCATGGTCGCGTTGATGATCGCTGACGGCTTCCTGAACGCGTCCGAACCCCGCGCGCTGGACACCGTGGCGCAAGAGCTCAACGCCGTGATCGCGCGGCGCAACGAGCAGATGCGCCAGTACGGCACCATGTCGCCGTTATGCAGGGCCTCTTTCACCATGCTGTCCGGTGAAATCGGTTACGACCCTGCCATGCGAAAGCGCGTTGAAGCCGCGACCAGCGCGCTGCCCGACTGCCGCGAGCGCATTGGCAGGGCACTGGCCGAACAGGACGAACGTTCAGGCATCGCTTTCGGAAAGGTATTCGTGCCCGAAGGTGACAGCTTCTTGCCGAAGAACCGAAACTACCGCCACTACCAGAACCTGATGATCGCCTTTGGCGGGCGTGACCAGGTCCGCCAGGATGCCATTGCCGAGGCCTGGCTGGCGGTGACCCAGCGCCGGGCAAAGCGCGGCAGCGTCAGGGCCAGGGACGCGCTCACCATCGCCATGTTCCTGACCCGCGCGGGCTACCCGGACAAGGCGGAAACCGTGCTCGGGTTTCTCGACATGGAAGACCTTCGCGACACCTACCTGAGCTCAGCGCTTGACCTGTACCTGCCGGCGTTCACCATGCGCAACGCCAGGGTTCGCGAGCTGTTGCGCCCGGTCATCCAGTCGGAACTGGCGCTGGTCCGCTCTGAGCCCGACGGGTTCTCCACAGTATCGGATCGCGAAAGCGTGCGCATCATGGGCGCGCGCCTGCTGCTGGCCGCCGACCTCGACGAAAACGGCTGGCAGGACTGAACCCACGGCCATCCTGCCAGACCGAATTTGCCTAGTCTGCGTGGTTTATCCACTTTCGCGTCAACGCATGTGAACGGCGTACAA
>JAWVYF010000354.1:0-2834 GCA_033722845.1 Anderseniella sp.
CCTCGATCACCCCGGCCTTTGTCAGGGTTTCAACTGTGCGGCTGTATTCGCCAAAGCTGGAGAACACCGGCGGCAGGCCGGTGCGCGGCAGGTTGTCGAAGATACTCAAGCGGTAGGAAGCCATGCCAGTGTCGCGGCCCTGCCAGAACGGCGACGAAGCGGACAACGCCAGCAGGTGTGGCAGGAAGTAGGACAACTGGCCGAGCAGGTCGATACGCAGATCTTCATCCTCGATGCCGACGTGCACGTGCATGCCGCAGATCAGCATGCGCTGTCCCACGCCGGCAAGGTCTCGCGCAAGCGCCTCGTAGCGTTCCTTGTTGGTGTGGCGCTGGTGCTGCCAGTCGGCGAAGGGATGGGTGGCAACGGCAATCGGGGCCAGGTTGAAACCGGCTGCAATCTCCGAGATGGTGCGTCGGAGTGCGGCCAGTTCCTTGCGTGCATCGGGGATGCGCCGCCAGACCGATGTGCCAACCTCGATCTGGCATTGCAGAAACTCGGGGCTGACCCTGTCTTCCAGCACCTTCTTGCACTCTTCCATCAGCGCATCTGGTGCAGACGCAAGGTCCCGCGTGTCACGATCGACCAGCAGGTATTCTTCCTCGATGCCGAGGGTGAAAGTGGGCGCAAGGGTTACCATGTCAGCGACAGGTTGACCCGATATGCCATCGCAACACAAGTGGCCGATGGTTCAACTGCGTCAGGCCAGGCTGGCGATGAAGCGGTAGTCCTTGTTCAGGATCAGGAAGAAGTTGGCGAAAATGATGATCCAGGCAAAGCTGCGCATGAAGCCTTGCTTGACCGCCTGGTCCGTCTTGTTGCGTTGTGCACGCATCAAAACGATGGAAATCACGCACAAGCCATTGATGATACCCAGCTGGAGCGCCAGAGGATAATCACCGCCAAAGAAGAAGCCATACAGCCAGGCTGCTTCAGAACCGCCAAGAATTGCGTCTAGCATGGTCGCCGCTCCATGGCACAATCGCCACAAATTACCGGTACCGCCCTGATGCAATTTTACAGGCTGCCGGTTAACGGACTGTTTACGGTTGACGCGCGGCACGCACTGCCCATGGCAGGGGTTTGATTGGCCGAATTCGGTCGCATGGCTTGCAATTTTGCGTTCTATGGCTCAATGAGAAGGGTGTCAGGCAAGTCGGCCTGACAGGTAAAGAGAGTTTGGAATCATGACGAACTGGTCCCCATCAAGCTGGCGCACTTTCCCGATCAAGCAAGTTCCGGCCTATGCCGATGCCGACGCGCTTGCAGCTGTCGAAAAGCGGCTGTCCAGCTTTCCACCGCTGGTGTTTGCCGGCGAGGCCCGCAAGCTGAAGCGCAAACTGGCAAAGGTTGCCGAGGGCAAGGCCTTCCTGCTGCAAGGGGGTGACTGTGCCGAGAGCTTTGCCGAGCACCAGGCCGACAACATTCGCGACTTCTTCCGTGTCTTCCTGCAGATGGCTGTGGTGCTGACCTTTGCTGGCGGTCACCCGGTGGTCAAGGTCGGCCGCATTGCCGGCCAGTTCGCCAAGCCGCGCTCATCTGATACCGAAAAGCAGGGCGATATTGAGCTGCCGAGCTACCGTGGCGACATCATCAATGCCATCGAGTTCGAGAAGGACGCGCGCGAGCCGGACCCGGAACGCCAGATCATGGCCTACCGCCAGTCTGCCGCAACGCTCAACCTGCTGCGTGCGTTCGCCATGGGCGGGTATGCCAACCTCGAGCACGTGCACCGCTGGACGCTGGGTTTCCTGAAAGGCTCGCCCGCCTCGGAGCGCTACCAGAACCTGGCCGACCGCATTACCGAAACCATGGACTTCATGCGCGCTTGCGGCATCAACCCCGATACCACGCCGCAGCTCAAGTCGACCGAGTTCTACACCTCCCACGAGGCGCTGCTGCTGGGCTACGAAGAGGCGCTGACCCGCATCGATTCAACGTCTGATGAGTGGTACGCCACCTCCGGCCACATGCTGTGGATCGGGGACCGTACCCGTCAGCCGGACCATGCCCACCTGGAGTTCTGCCGTGGCGTGCAGAACCCGATTGGCCTGAAGTGCGGTCCGTCGCTGGAGGCCGATGAGCTCATCCGTCTGATCGACACGCTCAATCCGGACAATGAGGCCGGACGTCTGACCCTGATTGCCCGCTTCGGTGCCGGCAAGGTTGGCGATCATCTGCCGGGCCTTATCCGCAAGGTGGAAGCTGAAGGCCGCAAGGTGGTGTGGTCGTGTGACCCGATGCACGGCAATGTCATCAAGGCCTCGACCGGTTACAAGACCCGGCCATTCGACGCCATCATGTCCGAGGTGCGCGACTTCCTGTCGATCCACCGCGCTGAAGGCACCCATGCCGGCGGCATTCACGTGGAGATGACCGGTCAGAACGTCACCGAGTGCACCGGTGGTGCGCGCGAGGTGACCGACGCCGATCTGGCTGACCGTTATCACACCCACTGCGACCCGCGTCTCAATGCGGACCAGTCGCTGGAACTGGCGTTCCTGGTGGCGGAAGAGCTGCGCAAGACCCATCCGGCCGGCGTGGCAGGTCACGATGACGACGAGAACAGCTTCGAGGCAGCCGAATAGGCTGTTTGGCTGCTCAAGCATTCAAACGATAAGACCCCGGCTGCTGTTGGCGTGGCCGGGGTTTTTCTGTTTTTGCCTTGGAAACCGGCGTTCAGATGGCGCCAGACTGCCGCAGTACGCTTATCGCGGTGTCGTCCAGTCCGAGTTCTTGCAGAACTTCGGCAGTATGCTCGCCCAGTTTCGGGGGTGGCCGGTCTATTGCCGGGCCGTCATGCGCATAGCTGAAGCCGGACACCGGAAACTGGC
>JAWVYF010000355.1:0-2816 GCA_033722845.1 Anderseniella sp.
GCGCTTCGCTTGTCTTGGTCAAGCCGGGGGATGACAATGGCTAATTGCTGGAGAGACACCCTGAATGCTTGCCGCATCACTCCCCCCCTACTCGCCAATCCTCCTTCTTCCCCGTTCAATATGCCGCAAGGGGCAAAAATTGACTTTTCGCGCGCGAATCCGCATATCTATTAGCGTTCGTTCCGGCGCCGTGAGTGAGGTGCCGCGAAAGGGGCAGCGAGGCATCCGGCCTTTTGCCCGGCACACATCAACCACGCGACCGAGGCGGCTTGCGCAACAGCACCGCCCGTTTTTCGCTTAAAGAACGGTACTTCACACTTGACTTCATTCGATACGCTTGGCCTTAGCGAAAAGGTCCTTTCCGCCGTCAAGGAAGCCGGCTTTACCGAGCCAACCAAGATCCAGGCCGAGGCCATTCCGCCCGCGCTGGAGCGCAAGGACGTGCTGGGCCTGGCCCAGACCGGCTCCGGCAAGACGGCCGCCTTTACCCTTCCCATGCTCACGCTTCTGGAGAAGGGCCGTGCCCGCGCCCGCATGCCGCGCACGCTCATTCTCGAGCCGACGCGCGAGCTGGCCGCGCAGGTGCACGAGGCTTTCCAGCTTCTGGGCAAGAACCACAAGATCAATATCGCGCTCCTGATGGGCGGTGTCTCGTTTGACGAGCAGAACAAGATCATCGACCGTGGCGCCGACGTCCTCATCGCCACGCCGGGCCGCCTGCTCGACCACATGGAGCGCGGCAAGCTGATGCTCACCCACATCGAGATCTTCGTGGTCGACGAAGCCGACCGGATGCTCGACATGGGCTTCATCCCCGACATCGAGCGCATTGCCAAGACGCTGCCGCTGACCAAGCAGACGCTGTTCTTCTCGGCCACGATGCCGCCGGAGATCCAGCGCATCACCAACCAGTTCCTGCATGCGCCCGTCGAAGTGAAGGCGCAGGCCCCCTCGTCCACTGCCGAGACGATCACGCAGAAAGCGGTGTATTCGCCGTCCGACGAGAAAGACAAGCGCGACGCGCTGCGTGCGCTCCTGCGCGCCCACGAGGCCGACGTGAAGAACGGCATCATCTTCGCCAACCGCAAGACGACCGTAGCCGTGCTTGAGAAGTCGTTGCAGAAGCATGGCTTCTCCTGCGGCGCGCTGCATGGCGACATGGACCAGCAGTCGCGCCTGCGCACGCTGGATGCGTTCCGCAACAACAAGATCACCTACCTGATCGCCTCGGACGTGGCCGCCCGCGGCCTCGACATTCCGGAAGTGAGCCACGTCTACAATTTCGACGTGCCGGTTCACTCGGAGGACTATGTCCACCGCATCGGCCGCACGGGCCGCGCAGGCCGTCTGGGCAATGCCTACACCATGGTCACCTGGTCCGAGTTCAAGGCCTGGAAGGACATCGAGGACCTGATCAAGAAACAGGTCGAGTGGGACGGCGAAGAGCCGTCGGAAGAAGAGATCGCCGAGTCCATTGCCTCGCGCGGCAAGCGCAAGCGCGGCGGCAAGACGCCGGGTCCGAAGGGCAAATCCGGCAAGACTGCCAAGTCTGACGAGGACAAGAAGGACAAGCCGAAAAGGCAGTCGAAGAAGGACGACAAGCCCGCCGAGGCAGCAGAAGAAGACGTCAAGGCTGATGCGACGTCCGAGGAGAAGCCGAAGCGCGAGCGTGGCGAGAAACGTGGCGATCGTGGCGAGAAGCGTGGCCGGGGCGGCCGCGGGCGCGATCACGACAATGACGACTCACCGTCCAGCTTCACCGAAGACAACATGCCGGCCTTCCTGGCGCGTCCGGTCAAGGCGGCGAGCTGACCGGGTCTATTGCTGCGCTGCCTGCAGCTTTTGAGGTACAGGCAGCGGCTTCCGGCCGATCTTGTTATCGGTGCTGAACATGGCCAGCAGGTCGCCGCGCCAGCCAATGTGCGTGCGGGTCAGGCCGGCAACCGAGATGACCCAGACCAGCTCACCGGCAATGGCAGCCCAGCCAATCGCCTGAATGCCCATCGCCGGGGCAAGCAGGCTGGCCAGCGCCAGTATGATGACGAACACGGCAAGGCAGGCGCGGCCGAGTTTGCGTTGTCCGCCGCCCAGCGACAGCAGGTGCACATTGAGCCCACCCAGCGCGCGCAGGCCTTGTGCCACCATCAGCAGCAGCAGCACCGTGTAGGCCGGCACGTAGTCATCGCCAAAAATGCCGAGCACCCACTTGCCCAGCACGGCAAACCCGATGAGGGCTGCTCCAATCACGGCCGCGCACGCCAGATTGGTGCGCAGCAACAGGTTTCTGGCCTCATCCGGCTTTCGTTCGTGCAGCGCGCCGGTAAGATCACGCAAGATGAACTGCTGCGAGGCTTGCGTGAAGAAGCCGACCAGTGCGGCCAGCCTTATGGCGAGGCCGACCTGGGCTACTTCGGCTTTTGGAAGGAGCATGGTGGCCACCAGCGTGAGGTAATCGGCCATGGCAATCAGCGACATGGCAACAATGACCAGCGGAAACGCCCGTGCAGACCAGGCGTTGCCCAGCCGCAGCGATGCGCTATCGCGGCCCCAGCCAACAACGCCATTGCTGCCAAGCAAACCACCCGATGCCCACGCGGTCAGGTAACTCAGGACGATGAAGGCTACAGCAACCACCGCCAGCGAAAGCTCACCGGTCATGGCGATCCAGCAGGCCACGAAGACCAGCAGCAGCAGGCTCTTGCCCATGAAGTCCGGTACGATGGTGAGCAGATATTTGCGAACGGCATTTGCAGCAGCTCCGTTGAGCCGGATCATCGCGGTGGCGGGTGCGATGATCAGGCCGGACACAACGGCCA
>JAWVYF010000356.1:0-2769 GCA_033722845.1 Anderseniella sp.
ACCTGTTCGTGTTCTATTTCGGCATTCTCGCCGACGACACGCCACCGGTGGGCCTTGCCGCCTTTGCCGCTGCTGCCATTTCCGGCGGCGACCCGATCAAAACCGGTATCCAGGGGTTCACCTATGACATCCGTACGGCACTGCTGCCGTTCCTGTTCATCTTCAACACCGAACTGCTGCTGATCGACGTGACCTGGTACAAGGCGATCTTTGTGGCCATCATCGCCACCATCGCAATGTTGCTGTTCGCCGCTGCCACGCAAGGCTTCTGGCTGGTGCGCAGCAAGTGGTGGGAGACGGTTGCGCTGCTGCTGATTGCCTTCACCCTGTTCCGGCCGGGCTTCTGGCTGGACATGGTGCAGCCGCCTTATGATGAGCGTCCCGGCGTTGAAGTTGTCGAGCTGGCAGCGCAACAGCCCAAGGGCGAGCCCATGCGGCTGGTGGTGCGCGGTCCTGACTTCGACAACGCCGACAAGATGACCCAGACCACCATTATGGCGAACCTCGCAGATGAAGGCGACGGCACCAAGCGGTTGGAAGGGGCGGGCCTGCTGGTCGTGCCGGAAGGCGATGTCGCCAAGCTGGAAGAGCCGCTGGCCGGCACGCCGTTCTTCACCCGGTTCCAGATGTTCGACTTCTATGGCGACAAGCCGGTCGAGATCGTGCGCGCTGAAATGCCCGCTAGCCGGATGCCGAAGGAAGTGTTCTATATTCCCGCTCTGCTGTTGCTGGGTCTGGTGGTCTGGTCGCAGCGCCGCCGCCGTCTGGTCCCCGTAGCAAAGCCCGCGTGAATGAACACACCTGATTTCCTGAAAGCCCTGTGCGACGCTGCCATTGCCGCCGCACAGCCTGCCGTCTGCCTGCCGGGCCACCTGCCTGAGCCGCCAAAGGGACGCACCATTGTAGTTGGCGCCGGCAAGGCATCCGCCGCCATGGCTGCCGCCGTCGAGGCCAACTGGCAAGGTCCGCTCGAAGGCCTGGTGCTGACCCGCTACGGCCACGGCGTGCCGTGTCAGCACATCGAGATTGTCGAGGCAGCCCATCCGGTGCCGGACAAGGCGGGCTTCGACGCGGCCGCGCGCATCCACCAGATGGTGCAGGGCCTCAGCGCTGACGATCTAGTGCTGTGCCTGATTTCCGGCGGCGGCTCGGCCCTGCTGACCGCACCGGCCAACGGCATCACGCTTGAGGAAAAGCAGGCGGTCAACAAGGCGCTGTTGGCATCCGGTGCTCCCATCGGCGAGATGAATACGCTGCGCAAGCATCTGTCCGCCATCAAGGGCGGCAGGCTGGCGGCGGCGGCTCACCCGGCACACGTCATGTCGCTGCTGATTTCCGACGTGCCCGGCGATGACCCGTCAACCGTCGCGTCAGGCCCCACCGTGCCGGACCCGACCACGCGCGAACAGGCGCTTGCCATTCTCGACAAGTACCAGCTGGACGTCGCACCTTCCGTCCGTGCGTTTCTTCAAACCGAAGCGTCCGAGACGCCAAAGCCCGGTGACAAGGTGTTCGACAACGCCGACACCCGGATGATCGCCACCCCGAAGCTGTCGATTGATGCGGCGGCGAAGATCGCCCGCGAGGCCGGGTACAAGGTCATCGACATGGGCGACGACCTGGAAGGTGAATCGCGCGATGTCGGTGCGGCCCACGCCAAGCTGGCGCTGGAGACCAAGGGCCCGGCCGTGATCCTGTCCGGCGGTGAAACCACCGTCACGCTGAAGGGCAAGGGCAGAGGAGGGCGCAACGCCGAATATGCGCTGGCGCTCGCCATCGGGTTGAACGGGGCGGACCACATCTCTGCCGTTGCCATCGACACCGATGGCATTGATGGCTCGGAAGACAATGCCGGCGCGCGCGTGCTGCCGGACGTACTGGCGCGTGCCAGGGCAAAGGGTGTGGATGCAGACGCCATGCTCGCCAACAATGATGCCTACGGCTTCTTCGAGGCGACCGGCGACCTGGTCATGACCGGCCCCACGCTGACCAACGTCAACGACTTCCGCGCCATCGTCATAGATCACTGACAAGCGCAACCCGAAAAGCGCAGTCCCCGCGAAGGCGGGGATCAAACCGGTTTTCGGGCCAGGTTGCGTGCCAACTATCAGGTGTCCAGTTGCGACAGCGCTTCGGCGAAGAAGTCTTCCGCGCCAAAATTCCCGGACTTGAGCGTGATGGCAAACGTCTCACCCTCGCGGGCAGCGAAGCACCACGGTACGCCCGGCGCAATCTCGCGGCCCACGCTCAGCCGGTCCGCCGCCAGCGCCTGCGTGACCGCACCTGAGGTTTCGCCACCGGCCACCACGAAACGCCGCACGCCGAGTGCAAAGCCTTCCTGCGCCAACCGGGCCAGTGCCTGTTCGACCACCGCACCGGCCTTCTCGCGGCCGAGTTTCTCCTGAGCCGCACTGACCTCATCAGGCTCCGCCGTTGCATAGATCAGCTTGTCCGCCCCGGCCGGTTGCGCGCGCAGCCAGCCAAGGGCCTTGTCCAGCGCCTCACCGCTCGCAGCCAGTGCCAGCGGATCGAGCTTGTGGCTGGCCGCGGTCTTTGCATAGGCGGCAACCTGCGCCCGTGTCATGGCCGAACACGAGCCGGACAGCACCAGCCGGCCCTTGCCCGTTTCAGGATGCGTAATGCCGCCTGCCGCCGGTTCAAGCAGCCCGCGCGCCTCCATCAGCCGGGGCATGTCCAGCGCCAGTGCGCTGCCGCCGGTCACCAGCGCGAAGTCGGATACCGCCCTGGCAATTGCGCTCAGGTCATCCT
>JAWVYF010000357.1:0-2758 GCA_033722845.1 Anderseniella sp.
AACTCGGACTTGCTAACACCGCTCCCACCTCCGGAGTTGGTGCCCTGCCAGTTACGGGTGACCGAGCCTTGCGCCTCAACTGTGGGACGCCAGCCTGACTTGGCCTGGGGCACCCGTTCGTCGGTTGCGCGCTGCCGGGCCTGATCGGCACCAAGCTGCGGATTGGTCGCATAGGCTTTTGCAAGAGCACCGGCGATTGTCTCGGCAGACAGCGGCGCTGACTCGGCCCCGAGCGCCACGGCAACCACGCCAGCTGCGGCAAGCCGCGCCAGTGGCTTCAAAGTCGCCTGAACCGTGAACTGCCGCACGTTGAGAAAACCCCTGCTCGGAATCGATGGAACGACCATCGCGCCGTCATGGTTAATGAAGCCCTAACCAAGCGTTCGAAATCAAGTCAACCCTGATGAAAAACACGCAATCCGTGCAATCAACCGGGGAAAACCCGTTCAGTGTTTGTCTTATCGATCAAACACGACGGTTATGCGGCAAGACGTTTTGGGCAGCCCCTGATCCGTCGTGAGCGATAGCGAGACCGCCTCAGAACTGGAACCCGGGCGGTGGTGCGTCGAACTCCGACAGGGCGGGAATGCTGGCGTCGAACACATGACGGTCTGCGATCTGGCTGCCGGAACGGGTGTAGACCCTGGCTTGCGCAACATCGGTGGTGCCCACCACAGCTACCAGCCGGCCTCCATCGGCCAGTTGTGCCAAAAGGTCTTCAGGGACAACGCCAACGCGGCCATTGATGATGATGGCGTCATACGGCCCTTCAGCAGCGTAGCCGTCTTTCAGGGCAGATTCGATGACAGCAACGTTGGAGGCCTCCAGGCGCAGCATGTTTTCGTTGGCGGTCTGGACGAGCGCCCCATCGCTTTCGATTGCAACAACTGTTTGTGCCAATTGGCCAAGCACGGCCGCCGAGTACCCGGTGCCGCCACCGACGTCGAGGACGATATCATCCGCCTGAACCTTGGCCGCCTGCACAAGACGGGCAAAGGCCATTGGCTCCAGCAGATACCGGCGAGTGCCACCCTCGCCTACCGGCAGCGCGATGTCTTCGTCCATGTAGGCGATGGACTTGAGGTTGTCTGGCACGAACTGCTCACGCGGCACCTTGCTCATGGCTGCGATGAGGCGCTGATCGGTAATGCCATTGGGGCGCACCTGCGACTCAATCATGTTCTCGCGCGCAATGGTGAAGTTCTGCATCTGCCTGGCTACCTTCCGCGTTCAATTGAACGATGCTTCGCGGCACGCAAACACCGCCTTGTCCGATCTGAATAGCAATCCGGGAATGCCTCGCCAAGTGGCTTTGTCGGAAGACAAGCCACAATTGAGCGAGATACCCGCTATCGAATGCCGATCAACACCATCGAACCCGTTGTACAAGCTGCAACTGTCGTCTATAAGCAGCGCCGCCGGAGACGTTCCCGTCTCATCGACCCTGCGGCCTCGTGGGAGAGTGGCTATCCATCGGATTGCAAATCCGCTTACTCCGGTTCGATTCCGGACGAGGCCTCCAGTGTCAGCGTCATTGTTGCCAATAACGCAGGCAACCCGCCTGAATGGTGGGCAACGGCCATCACTCACTGTTGCAGATTTGCCACACAGGCAAACAAAATGAGTGTAGACACACCACAAAATCCGCAGTTTTGCCACGCCAGTCACATATTCGCCCAGTTGTTACAGACATTCGTATGGCAAGCGAAACGGGTCCGGTGTATTCATTGGGCCAGAGTCAGGACGTCTCGAGAGGGTTGATTTGCGACAGGCTATTACCAGTCTAGCCATGTGTCTGGCGCTCGCAGGGTGTGCGGGCGGCGTGACGAACTCTGCCTTGCTCGAGCCAAGAACCATTGACGTCGACACCACGGCAGAGCCCGCCGGTGGCGTTATTTCCAGTCACATCAGGCAGTTGCAGGCAAAAACCAGCCCGAGTTATGTGACACTCGTGGTGCACGAACAACAAGGCCGTCAGTCGGCCAAGTCGGCAATCATGCCTGACGCCCTGACCTCCGGCAGCGGCTTTGTGGTTGGTGACGGACTGGTGATGACGGCCGGCCACGTGGCAGTCAAACGCGGCAACACGGTGGATGCGCGCGGCTCGGATGGGCGAATCTACGCGGGCACGGTTGTCGCCGTGAAGCCTGAAAACGACATTGCTCTGATCAAGTTGCGCAACTTCAAGGCTGCAGCGGTAACGCCGGCGCCAGAGCACTGCATGTCGCGTGGTGCACCGGTGTTTTCACTTGGCAAGCCCCATGCAAGCCGCGATACCGCCCGTATCGGCTCGGTCAACTCGATGAGTTTCGGCCGCGCAGTCAACTATAGCGGCTTTGGCTACCCGGATGCGGTTGAGCTTCGCATGGCGACCAAGAAAGGCGAATCGGGCGGGCCACTGTTCGACAACAATGGCGAACTGACCGGCATGCTGGTCTCGACCCTGTCGGATGCCAATGGGCGTCCGCTCAACCTGGCCCATGCGATTTCTTCGCCAGCGCTGGCCAAGTTTCTGTGCCAGAACACCAGTTGTTCAGGCACCTGGCAGCAGCTGGCCGCCAAAACACCCAATCGCTGCCCGTCCAGCTGATCCGGTATTCACCCCTTTCGCCCCAACGAAAAATGCTCCGGCATCGACCGGAGCATTTGCATCTTGCA
This sequence comes from Anderseniella sp., assembly GCA_033722845.1. Classification (GTDB taxonomy): domain Bacteria; phylum Pseudomonadota; class Alphaproteobacteria; order Rhizobiales; family Aestuariivirgaceae; genus Anderseniella. The sequence continues at coordinate 2,659 of JAWVYF010000357.1, forward strand.
TGGGGGCCGGCGTGAGCGGGCTTATGGCAGCAGCACCGTCGATCCGGTGGTCTTGCGGCCTTCCAGGTCCTTGTGGGCCTGAACGGCATCGGCAAGGGCA
>JAWVYF010000358.1:0-2731 GCA_033722845.1 Anderseniella sp.
GGTGTGGTCGCGGTGCATCTGTGCGGGGCCGTACCACCAGGACCCGCCTCTGGTCAGCTTCTGCCCGGTTGACGTCTCGCCGGCCGTCCATTCCCACAGGTTGGCACCCATGTCGTACAAGCCGTTCACGCCCGGCCGGGTCTTGCCGACGGCGGCATGGCCCTTGCCCCGATCAAGAACGGCGGAGCGGTCCATCCCGGGCGTGGGACCGCACCCGTCAAGGCAGTTGGCTCCCTGTGGCGTGTTGCCGGTCGGGTAGTCGTATGTCTTGCCGGTCTCAAAGCCGGCAGGCGGGTTGGTGCGGCGCTCGGTATAGGCGGCCTCCATCCACTCGGCGTCTGTGGGCAGGCGCTTGCCGGCCCAGGCGCAATACGCCTTTGCCTCATCGAACGTGACATAGGCGGCGGGTTCATCGTCGCCGCCCGGCTCACCATAGGGTGTCTTCCAGCTCCAACCGGTTTTCTGTTCCCACCCGGCGCCATAAACCTCACCACCACCTGCCTGTTCGGCGGCTGTCTCCATGCCGGTGGCCTGCACGAACTTTCGGAACTCACCGATCGTGACTTCTGTACGGTCAATCTCGAACGCGCCCACGCGCTGCATGTCTGCACGGGCGCTGGCAGCCGGCAGCAGGGCGAGCGCGAGGATGAACAACAGTGTCTGGACGGGTCTCATGAGCAACGAGACTAGATTGAAAGGCTGCCTCCCGGCAATCGATGGTGATGCCGCACGGTGCGAACAGTGCGGCAATTCCCCTGCTTGGCAAAATGCTGATCGCAGGCAGATGATGCCGGACATGAGAACGAATGCGTTCAGGCACGTCACCGGACTGTGGAGGAGATACCGATCCGCTCCCCGCTTGCTGAGACTGTTCTTTGAACAAGCGGCCCTTGGAGCGATCATCGGCCTGACGCTGGCCACGGCTCTGGTCTACAACAACGTTGCTAATCTGCAGTCGCTGATTTTCGGCTCGGACATCTGGCTTGCCGCGAGTTTCCTGTTCTTCTTCACCTTCGCATTGACCTTTGCGGCGGCCATGATTGCAACGGCCATGCTGCTGAACATCGAGTAACTGCGCAACGAGGCGCGGCATCAACGGCTACAACGATGACATGACCCGGTCGGACACGTAGAAGATGTGTGCGCCGATGCGGCCGACCCGCCGGATGCGGCTGCTCCAGCCAGGCCGCACCGCCGTCGTGTGATAGTGGCTGGCGCGGCGCATGGCCGCCGGAAGCCGCACCAGTAGAGGCTGCTGGTCAGTCTGTCTATGGCAGCTGCCGGCGCACAGCATGTCATCAGCGAGTTTCTTCATGGCCTGGTAGGATGCCCAATCCTCCGGTTTGTCAGACCGGCCATCGCAAGCGAACGAGAACTGGCAGGCATTGGCGCGATGCTCGTTTTCGAACACGACGCCACAAATACTGTCGGGATATTTCTGGCTCTTCACCCGGTTGAGGATGACCTGCGCCACGGCAATCTGACCCAGCTCACTTTCGCCGCGCGCCTCGTGATACAGGCCAATTGCCAGGCAGTGCGCTTCCTCTTCTGGACCTGCTGCCACGGCGGCCTGGCCAAAGTGCACAGGTAACGGGTTTGCCCACAGCACCTCTGCCCCGCCCAGCTCGAACGCCCGGTCTGCATGGCGCGTCACAGACGCTTTCATTGGGCGCACCGATCTACCGTGCGGCGCAGAGAGCGCCTGAAGCTCCCTCGGTACGTCCACAAACTGAAGCTCGGAAGGGTCTGCAGGTTGCCAGGTTTCGGTGGGCTGCAGATGCCAGGCCCTGCCGTGGCTGGCGTCTGCTTCTGCAGCAACAGCGGCAGAGTTTACCGCACAAAAACTCAACACAAGTGCGGCCACAAGAGCCGCAGCAACGCGCACGAACATACCAATGATCCCCCGGTATTCACCGGAGAGAAACATAGAAAAAAGTGGTAAATGATCGGTTTATTCAACCGATAGTAGGGTCTACTTGGGGTGCGAAGAAAGCCCGTTGCCCTTCCATCGAGGGATGATGATCGATCCTGTTTTGTTGTGACGATTGCGCTCAAAGCATTGCTCGCCCGCCGGGAATGTCAGGTCAATACTGCCGCGCGAGGTGCCGTTCTCGATCAACTCAACAGACTTGCCTGCCACTCCCACCACGTCGAACGTGACAGACTTCGCGCCCATGCAATCAGCCGTCACGATCCTCGCATCGGGATTGCGGTGCTTGAAGGCGCCGAAGATGTCGACGGCAGAGCCGCCGTCCCGGGCTTTCACGATAAAGTCGTGTCCGATCACTGATCTGGTGCTGCTGACACAACCGGTTGAAAGCTTGATGGTGACAGCGTTCTCAATCAGGCCCTTGGCAACGCAGATGCGATGCACTTGCGCGGCCTGCACTGTCGCGGATGAGATTGCCAGCGTAACGGCAATCGCGGCGATGGATTTCAGGTGTGAAGTCATGCTGGTCTCCGGGTGATGCTGGTCATTCCAGCCCCTCTCGGACACATTGGTAAGCCAGACTGCATGAACCGCGGCTGAATGAACGCACTGGCGACACAATTGCCACTTAACAAATCAATTGGCGATTGCTATCAGCCGTCGCATTGGGAGAACTGTGCTCGTTGATACATGTCTTCACAGCCAGACATTGTTACCGCCTACCTGTGGACGGATAGCCATCAATGAGATCAATGCGGCGAAGCTCAACACCCCGGATCATGCTGTCATTGGTGATTGCCA
>JAWVYF010000359.1:0-2730 GCA_033722845.1 Anderseniella sp.
ATGGCAACGACTGCACCCATCACCGGTTTTGAAAGCTCTGCAAGCGAAGGCAAGAGCGTTCTGGCGCGCATCGCCCAAGGCCTCATGCTGGCTTTCGAAGCGCGTGCAATTTACCGCCTCGAGCAGGAAGCCGGTCACCTGCTGAGCGACGAAAACCTGCGCAACATGAAGTCGGAATACAACAAGCGCCGTGCTGCACTGGATCACTGACCCGGTATACGTCGGTTTGCGGCGCTGACGCCGCGCTTCACGATATGAAACAAGGCTGAGTGCAACTGTGCGCTTGGCCTTTTTTCTTGCGCCCCACGCCTGTATCGTCCTAAGCCACAGATGTGCCCAAGTTTGTCCGCAAATGGGGTGCAGGGAGAACTGCAATCGCCCTGAATCGATTGCTTGCCGGGTGGCGCACAAACGAAATTGCTTGAAAGCCGGGAGTCTGGGTTGTCCATGTTGAACCTGCCGAAGAAAATTGCCTGCCTGATCGCTGGTGCGGGATGTCTGATGCTGGTGAACGGCGGCGCTGCGCTTGCCGATGACGTAGACAATTGCCTGAACACCGAAACCCAGATGGAAGCCCTGGAGCGCATTGGCTCCTGTTCGCGGGCCATCGACGGCGGGTTGTCGGGCGAGCAACTGTCCAAGGCCCACGTCCACCGGGGCATGGGATATGGCCAGATTGGCCAGATGGACAGCGCGATTGCCGATTTCACCGAGGCCCTGAAGACGGACAAGACCAACGTGCCGGTCTGGATTGCCCGCTCGCGCGCCTATTTCCACAAGCAGCAGCATGACCTTGCAATGCTCGACCTGGCCGAGGCCATCAAGCAGGCACCTGACAACGCGGTGGCCCAGAACCTGATGGGCAAGAACCACTTCATGCTGGGCAATTACGAGCTTGCCATCAAGTTCTTCAACAAGGCCATCGATCTCGATTCCAACTTTTACAATGCCTTCGTCAATCGCGCGACGACCTACTATCGCGACAACCAGCTTCAGAAGGCCATGAAGGACGTGAACGCAGCCTACCTCATGCTGGCACCGAACGACTCTCGAGGCCGTGGCCTGCTGCAGCTGAAGGTCGCGATCGAGCGGGCCTATGCGTCCCAGCAGCGCGCCAACACCGACCAGCAAACCAATTGAGCGGTTCTGATGCCGCCATTATTGGCGCAGGTCCGGCAGGGTTGAAGGCTGCCGAGGTGCTGGCGGAAGCCGGTGTTCAGGTCACTGTCTTTGAGAAGATGCCGTCGCCGGCCCGCAAGTTCCTGATGGCGGGCAGGGGCGGGCTCAACCTCACCCATACCGAACCGCTTGAGAGCTTCCTGACCCGCTATGGCGAGGAAGGTGAGTGGTTGCGCAGCAAGATCGATGCGCTGGCGCCACATGACCTGCGGGCGTGGTCTGCCGCACTGGGCCAGCCGACGTTTGAAGGGTCCTCGGGCAGGGTGTTTCCGGAAAGCTTCAAGGCATCGCCTTTGCTGCGCGCCTGGTTGCGCCGGCTGGACGAACTTGGCGTCAAGCTTGAAACCCGAAAGGGCTGGACCGGGTGGACAGATGACGGTGCGCTTTCATTTGCCGATGGCAGCACTTTCAAGCCCGCAGTGACCGTTCTGGCGCTGGGCGGGGCAAGCTGGCCGCGGCTTGGTGCGGACGGTGGCTGGGTGCGCGCATTGCGCGACCGGGGCGTGCGGGTGAATGAGTTGCGCTCGTCAAATGCCGGAATAACGGTGGCCTGGTCGCAACAGACCGTTGAGCGGTTTGCCGGCGTACCGCTCAAGCGCATTGCGATTACGGTGAGCGCGGAGACGGTTGCTGGCGAGGCAATGGTGTCACGGACCGGACTTGAGGGTGGGGCGGTCTATGCGCTGTCCCGGCAACTGCGTGAGGTTGCCGATGCGGCCTGCGGCAAGCCGTTCGAGGTCAAGCTCGATCTCAAGCCGGGGCTGGACGCTGAAGCATTGGCAGCGCGGCTGGCAAAGGTGCCGCGCAAGCAATCGCTCACCAACCGGTTGCGCAAAGGCGCAGGTCTGAGCCCCCAGGCGATTTCGGTCTGGCGGGATTTTACACCGCATGTGCCGGCTGACGACGTGGCGCTGGCACACAGCATCAAGTCAGTCACGCTCATGGCAACGGGCATCCAGCCACTCGAGCGCGCCATTTCGTCGGCAGGTGGCATTGCACTTGATGAACTCGATGACGGATTGATGTTGAACAGGCTGCCCGGCGTGTTTGCCTGCGGCGAAATGCTGGACTGGGATGCCCCCACCGGCGGCTACCTGTTGCAGGCCTGTTTTGCCACCGGCAATGCGGCCGGGCGCGGTGCACTGGCCTGGCTCAAACAGAACAACGCGGAGCAGTCATGACAAGGTTTGCCAGTTTCGAAACGCCCTTCGACGCGGTGGTGATCGGTGCGACCGGCGGCATTGGCGCTGCGGTTTGCCGCCTGTTGCACGACGACCCCGGTGTTGGCGATGTGCTGGCGCTGTCGCGTTCCAGTGAGCCGCGGCTTGACCTGACAGATGAAACCTCCATTGAGGCAGCGGCAGCGCGCGCCGCGCAATTGCGCAACCTGCGGCTGGTCTTCGTGGCAACGGGGTTGCTGCATGATGGCGACAGCGTGCAGCCGGAAAAGGCGTTGCGGCACCTGGCACCGGACGCAATGGCGCGCAACCTGGCTGTCAACACGATAGGGCCTGCACTGGTCCTGAAGCATTTTCAGCCGCTTCTGCCGCG
>JAWVYF010000360.1:0-2707 GCA_033722845.1 Anderseniella sp.
ACCACTTCCGTTGCAGGAAAGAAAGTTGGACCATCTAAGTGTGGATAGGCATGCAAAATTGACCCCGTTATTGGGGTAATCGGCGCCCAAAAGTGACCCCCCTGATAATTCATTTCAGATGCTTCCTCGGTGAATCGAGGGAGCGGTTTGGGGATGCTTGTTGTGGAGACGATTGCGAAGATCAGGCGGGCGTATTTCATCCAGGACAAGTCGATCAAGCAGATCTGCCGAGAGTTGCGTGTGTCGCGCAACACGGTGCGCAAGGTCATCCGCTCTGGCGCAACGGAGTTCAGCTATGACCGCTCGACCCAGCCGCGCCCCAAGATCGGCGCCTGGCAATCACAGCTTGATGACATGCTGGCCGAGAACGCCCGGCGCGCGAAGCGGGAACGCCTGACGCTGGTACGGATCTACGAGGAGCTGCGCAATCTCGGGTTTGACGGCAGCTATGATGCGGTGCGGCGCTATGCAGCCAGTTGGTCGAGGGCAACACGTGAAGCATCTGCCGAAGCCTATGTGCCGCTGAGCTTTGATCCTGGAGAAGCCTATCAGTTCGACTGGAGCCATGAGGTTGCACTGATTGACGGCGCGACCACGATCGTCAAGGTCGCCCACATCCGCCTGTGTCACAGCCGGATGCTGTTTGTGCGGGCATACCCGCGCGAGACGCAGGAGATGGTGTTTGATGCCCATGACAAGGCGTTCGCATTCTTTGGCGGTGCCTGTGCCCGGGGCATCTACGACAACATGAAGACGGCCGTTGATGCGATATTTGTCGGCAAGGAGCGTGCCTACAATCGCCGCTTCCAGCAGATGTGCGGGCATTACCTGGTTGATCCTGTGGCCTGCACGCCGGCATCGGGCTGGGAGAAGGGCCAGGTCGAGAACCAGGTCGGTGTGATCAGGCGCAGGTTCTTCGTGCCGCGACCGAAGTTCAAGTCCTATGCTGAACTGAACGCCTGGCTCCAGGACCGTTGCCTGGCCTATGCCCGGTCCAATGCTCACCCGGAGATGCGCGACAGGACAATCTGGCAGGTGTTCGAGGAAGAGCGCGACAGCCTTGTGCCCTATGTCGGTTGCTTCGATGGGTTCCATGCTGTCCCGGCTTCAGTGTCCAAGACCTGCCTGGTGCGGTTCGACAACAACCGTTACTCGGTCGATGCCCGTGCGGTCGGCCGCCCGGTCGAGATCCGGGCCTATGCTGACCGGCTGGAATGCTGGCAGGAGGGCCGGATCGTTGGCAGCCACACGCGGGCCTTCGGGCGTGGCAAGACCATCTACGACCCGTTGCATTACATCCCTGTTCTGGCCCGTAAACCTGGCGCCTTGCGCAATGGCGCGCCGTTCAAGGACTGGCAACTGCCAACAGCGCTGCGCCGTGTCAGGCGCAAGCTGGAACGCCAGCCCGGTGGCGACAGGCAGATGGTCGATATCCTGGCAGCTGTACTCACCGATGGTCTGGAAGCCGTGGAGGCGGCCTGTGCCGAGGCACTCTCCCACAACGTCCATTCCGCTGGAGTGGTTCTGAACATCCTGGCCCGGCGCCGCGAGCCACCACCGCCCTTGACGATCACCACCCCGGATGCGTTGCGGCTGGCTTGTGAGCCTGCTGCCAATTGCGAGAGATATGACAGCCTGAGGAGACAGACAGATGGAACGCTCGGACGTGCTCGATGCGATGGGCAAACTCAAGCTCTACGGAATGAGGGCCTCATACGATGAGATCATCACCACTGCCACCAAGCGCCAGCACGAACCCCAGCAGATCATCGGCGACTTGTTGAATGCCGAGATCAGCGAGAAGCTGGCCCGGTCGATCAAATATCAGTTGACCATCGCCAAGCTACCGCTGGCCAAGGAACTGGAGGAGTTCGACTTTGAGGAGAGCGATGTCAACGAGACGCTGATCCGTGACCTTGCCACTGGAGACTTCCTCGATCACCAGCGCAACCTCGTGCTGATCGGTGGCACAGGAACCGGCAAGACGCATCTTGCCGTCAGCATCGCCCGGGCCTGCATCCGCAACGGCCGGCGCGGCCGGTTCTTCAACGTCGTCGATCTGGTCAACAAGCTGGACGCAGAAGCCCGCGCCGAGCGCCAGGGCCGAACCGCCGACCTGATCTCGCGTCTCGACTTCCTGATCCTCGATGAACTGGGCTACCTGCCGTTTGCCCAGACCGGCGGACAGCTCCTGTTCCACCTCATCTCAAAGCTGTACGAGCGTACCTCCATCATCGTCACCACCAATCTGGCCTTCGGTGAATGGCCAAGCGTGTTCGGCGATGCAAAGATGACGACAGCACTCCTCGATCGGCTGACACATCATTGCGAAATCGCTGAAACCGGCAACGAAAGCTGGCGCTTCAAGAACCGCGCCTGATCAAGGCCGTGCCCTCAAAGCGCCCTCCGGCGATGCGCTGCGCTACACCTGAAGGCTCCGCGCATCGCCTCCGGGCGGGCCGCAGCATAACAACTAAGGGGGTCAATGTTGCACGCCGATAGGGGGTCAACATTCAATGCCGATTGACAGTCCAAGTCGACAATTTCGAGGCGAATGTCCGGATAGTGGGCGCAAAAGCCTGCAAGATCAGGCGCTAGCAATGCCGATAGTCCTTCCGACAACGTGACACGAAGTACGCCTGACAAGCGCGCATCGCGACCGGAAATTCGAAAGTCGAGTGCTTCCAATTGGTCGCGCATTGACCGG
>JAWVYF010000361.1:0-2698 GCA_033722845.1 Anderseniella sp.
AACGTCGTCTCCAGCATTGCCCTGACACTGGTCATGGGCATCATGGGAACGGCAGTTGCCTCTGCAATCAGCATTGTGCTGCGCATCTCATTGATGCGGCACTATTCGCTGCCCGGCCCTCAGCACGCAAAATGACGGCCCACGTCAAGCAGCAGCGGCAGTGTAGGTAACGCTGTCTTCTCCTGCTGCAGCAGCAAGTTCGAGCGAACATTCGCTCGCCAGCCGCAGCGTGTAATAGACCTGTGCAAGGCGGGCATCCATGGCCTCTTCCTGCACATCACCACTCAGCATGATCGAGGTTTTTTCCGGAACCTTTGCATTCTTGCCGGTGGCTGTGGCCGTGATGCCACCACTATCAACGACGCCCATCACGATCTTGCCGCCGCGCGGGATGGAGGCAATCGCCAGCATGAGCATGTTGAGCATCAGCTTGACTTCCGACTTCGGCCGGATTTCGCGTGGAATGGCCCACTCCAGCTCAATCTTGTCTTCGCCAATGAATTTGCGGGCCACGTCTTCGGCATCTCCTGTGTCGATGCTGGAACCCGCCGATCCCGCTGCGCCGAAGGCAATGCGGCAGAACTGCAATTTGGCAGAAGCCTGTCTCGATGAGCGCTTTACCAGATCAAATGCGATGTCGCGCATCTCGGCATCTTTTTCATCCTCGAGAACCTCCAGCCCGTTGGCGATGGCTCCCACAGGTGAAATGACATCGTGACAGACTTTCGAGCACAACAGTGCCGACAAATCCATATCACTCAACACAGCATCGAACTTCATAACCAGCCCCTCGTTCCATCTTTTCCCGCATGCGAAATTCGGCCGAGTCTAGCGTTGCGGATACACCAATGCCAAGCGGCTGAAGCCAATACCAATCAACACCTTGTTCCGACTCAACAAATCCACTACTGCCATTGGAGACAATCGGCACCGGCCAGTAAAAACCCGAATTATCAGGGCGAATCAACATGATGACCGAGAACCACCCATCTGCCTTGCTGGCCGGACTTATGAAGACTGCGCATGCAGCAGGCACCACGATCATGCAGATCTACGATGCCGGTTTCGACGTCTCCTCCAAGGCCGATTCATCACCGGTGACCGAGGCAGATACCGCAGCCGAAAAGATCATAATCACGCACCTGAAAGCCCTGGCACCCGGCGCGAACATCATCGCCGAAGAAGCCGTTGCGAACGGCTCGATACCCGAAGCAACAGCTGAGTTCTATCTGGTGGACCCGTTGGATGGCACCCGCGAATTCATTAGCCGCAACGGCGAGTTCACCGTCAACATTGCGCTGGTTCGCGATGGCGCCCCGGTTGCGGGTGTCGTCTATGCCCCTGCCCTGAACCGCATCTATGCGGGCGAAAGCGGAACTGGCGCCTGGGTGGCTGACATTGCGGCGGACCAGCCCTGGCCGGCAGACCTGCACACCGAGCAACTTACCACTCCCCAGTTGCCTGCTTCCGGCGCGAAGGCAGTTGCAAGCCGGTCACATCGCGACGAGAAAACCGAAACCTGGCTGGCACAACACAACATAGCCGAAACAGTAGCTGCCGGGTCTTCGCTGAAATTCTGCCTGCTGGCTGAGGGCAAGGCTCATCTGTATCCGCGCTTTGGCCGCACCATGGAGTGGGACACTGCGGCAGGCCATGCCGTGCTGGCAGCAGCCGGCGGCAGCGTGTGCGTTGCAGAGACTGGCGCGCCCCTCACCTACGGCAAGCAGGAACGCGGATTTGACAACCCGGCCTTCATCGCAAGTGTGGCAATGACCGGCTTTTGACCGGTTTTGGCAACCCGCTGTTAATCGTATACGCCGCGTTAACGCCTGTCGTGCATAGTCGGGTCAGTCGGCTGTCTGGGCGGCGCAGTCAGCCAGTCAGTCAAGTCAGTATCCAGGTGAGTACCCACTATGAAACGCATCCTTGCACTTGCAGCAATCGCAAGCTTTTCGATCTCCGTCCTGTCTGCCGTTTCAAGCGGCCCGCAAAGCGCCCTTGCCCGGTCCGCGGATGTGGACGATGGCAGTTATGCCGCCCGCACCCAGCAGGATGAAAGCAAAACCTACAGCCCGGACGAGATCATCGAAGGCGGCCACCGCTGGTTCGGCAAGACCACCAAGGGCGTGGCCAAGGCAGTCGAATCCGTATTTGCCAATTCCGGCCGCCCGTCGGGTTACATCATCGGTGAAGAGGCGTCCGGCGCATTCTTCGGTGGCCTGCGCTATGGCGAGGGCACCTTGTTCATGAAGGACGGCACCCGCAAGAAGGTCTACTGGCAGGGCCCGTCTGTTGGCTTTGATCTCGGCGGCAACGGTTCGCGCGTGCTGGTGCTGGTCTACAACATAGATCGCGAACGCCAGATCTTCGACCGGTTCATTGGGGTTGAAGGTTCTGCCTACATGGTTGGCGGACTGGGTGTGAACTTCCAGTCGAACGAAGAGCTGAAACTGGCTCCCATTCGCACCGGCATCGGTGCGCGGCTGGGCGCCAATGTCGGTTACCTCAAGTACACTGAGCGCCCGACCATAAACCCGTTCTGATCTGCATCAGCAGACCCGGTTTCCGGCTATTACGCGCCGCCTGGCAATTGTCAGGCGGCGTTTGCATTTGTGAACGCCGTTGTGACCGCTTCACACCAAGGCCTGCGTGAGATACCCAGAAACCTGACATTCCATAGCGCGTGGTCCAAAACAAC
>JAWVYF010000362.1:0-2692 GCA_033722845.1 Anderseniella sp.
GGCAATGGCCTGCAATGTATCGCCAACGCCTGAATGGGTATGGCCGTAATCGATTATCAAGGCAGCGCCCATGGCTTGCGTGATACGCCGGCCAATCTCCTTGGCAGCAGCCTCACGTGCGGGCGACAGTTCCGCTATCGCGCCTTCGTCTGCGTCTTTCGCCCACGCCGGCACCATCGCATCGGGCACCGCGTCGGCCGCCACGCCGAATGTCAGACCGCCATCGGCATCCAGGCCAATTACGCGCTCATGCCAGCGCCCGGCCTGCTTCTGGATCTGCTGGATCGGCAGCGCATCGAAGAACTCGTTGGCAATGATCAGCGACGGCGCATCCGGCACATCTTCCAGCCGGTCGTGCCACACCGGCTCGACCCCGGCCCGCTTCAGGGTTTCGCCCTGAACCTTGCGGAGCTCCGGCGACATCTCGACAAGATGCACCGTAAGTCCGTCCCGCAGGCCCGGCATCACCGAGCACGCCTTGAGCGCATCGGCCATCAGCGTGCCGCGGCCCGGCCCCAGCTCGATCAGGTTCCACTCAGCCGGCGCATCCATCATCTGCCACCCGGCGGCACACCAGATGCCGATCAACTCACCGAACATCTGCGATACTTCCGGCGCGGTGATGAAGTCGCCCGTCCGGCCAAACGGATCGCGGCCCATGTAGTAGCCATGCTCGGGATGGCCCAGCGCCAGCGCAAAGAACCGGTCCACCGGCATCGCTCCGCCGGCTGCAATCATGTCTGTCAACACATCCGCAAGCGGCGTCTTGCGCTTTGCCGCGTCAGGCTTCGGCTTTGCCATGTATCCTCCCTGCCCGCCAGATCAACCAAATGCCCACCATCAGCAACGGTACCGACAACACCATGCCCATGGTCAGCCAACCCCCGGTGAGATAACCGATGTGGGCATCCGGTTCACGGGCAAATTCCACGATGATGCGCGACAGCGCATAGCCCATGGCGAACACGCCCGAGGCAAAGCCCGCCCGCGGCAGGCACTTCAAAGTGTGGGTTGCATAGCGCACGGCCAGAAACAGCAGGATACCTTCAAGCCCGGCCTCGTAAAGCTGGCTCGGGTGACGCGGGTCTGGCCCGGCACCGGGAAACACCATCGCCCACGGCACATCCGTTACCTTGCCGTAAAGCTCGGCATTGATGAAATTGGCGATGCGTCCCAGAAACAGGCCAATCGGCACGCTTGCCGCGCCCAGGTCCAGAAGCTGGTCCAGACCTATGCCATGCCGGCGGCCGTAGAACAGACACGCCACCACCACGCCCAGAAAGCCCCCGTGGAACGACATGCCGCCATTCCACAGCTGGAAAATCTCGCCCGGGTTCTGCGCAAAATACAAGGGATTGTAGAACAGTACGTACCCCAGCCTGCCACCCAGCAGCACCCCCAGCGTGCACCACAGCAGCAGGTCATCCAGTTGCGCCGGCGAGGTGTGCGGCTTCGAACCGGGCCACAATGCCTCGCTGGTCACCAACCGCTTGGCATACCAGATCGCCAGCAGCAGGCCGAAAACATAGGCCAGCGCATACCAGCGGATGGCGATGGGCCCGACCGAAAACACGACAGGATCGATCACCGGAAACGGCAAGGCAAAGAATGTCGGCATTGGCTGGCGCTTTCGTCCCGTGAAGCTGGGGCGGGGATCAGTCGCATGGCTGAAGGCTTGCGCATCCCGCTCTGCCGACCTACCTAAAGCAAACGACATCTTATTCCAACAGCGCAGCGCCAACAGGCCCGAGAGATATACATGTCCACCACATCAACCCGCTTCTTCGACGAACTCGCCAAGGTGATGACCAACGCCGCCGGTGCCGCACAGGGCGCGCGCCGTGAGGTGGACAACCTGGTCCGCGCCCAGATCGAGCGTGTACTGGCCGACATCCAGGTAGTGCAGCGCGAAGAGTTCGACGTGGTTCGCGACATGGCCGCGATGGCACGCACCGAAAACGAAACGCTGCGCACCCGCGTGGCCGAGCTTGAAGCACGTCTCGCCTCGCTCGAAGGTGGCCGGGGCTCCGCCTCTGCAGACCTGCGTACCCGCAAGAAGCGCTCGCCTGATCAGCCCCAGCCCAAGCGTTAACCTTTCCCCAGCCGATCTCGTTGCAAGGCTTGCAATGTGGAGGAATCGTTCCCACACGCGGCTGACTCTTGCGGCGCACCCGATCATCCGGCAACGTCTCGTTAACGTTTGATTCGTCTCGATTTGGCGAGATGAAGGCTGATCTGGGAGACCGAAGGCATGACTGCCGCGCTGGCGCTGAAGGCCGACACCCCGCACCCGCTGGAAACCATGGAGCAGATCGCGTCCCGCCACGAGTGGCTGGTGGACCGCTCCACGGATGACGAGATCAACATGCTCATCGCCGGATCGTGGACCGATCTGCACCTGGCTCTCAACTGGAACGACTTTCTTGAAGGGCTGCACCTGGCCTGTACGTTTGACCTGAAAGTGCCCGAAGGCCGCCGCGAGGAAATCGTCCGCCTCGTGGCGCTCATCAACGAGCAGCTCTATTTCGGTCACTTCGATGTCTGGCGCTCTGAAGGCTCACTGATGTTCCGCAACTCGCTGCTGCTGACCGGCCAGGCCGAACTGGGCGAGGCCCAGTGCGAAGCCCTGGTGATGACCGCCGTGGACGCCTGCGAACGTTACTTCCCGGCGTTCCAGTACGTCATCTGGGCC
>JAWVYF010000363.1:0-2686 GCA_033722845.1 Anderseniella sp.
AGCGTATCAGCGCCATAGATGCCCGGCTCACGCTTGCCCAGCATGTTCAGGTTGGGGCCGTTGAGTATGAGAACCTTTTAGGCCAAGCCGTTGCACTCCCCGATGACCGCTTACGCCAACCCGGCAGGGGGGCTGGTGTTGCAGGGCGTTATTGCCACAAAACGCAACGGGGGCCAAGCGCTACGCCCTGGCCCCCTGTGGATGAAGTTTTTGGCCTAACTGGGTCCCGCGTCAGCAGAACTTGCACCCGCCATTGTCGCGCACAGACTTTACTGTCGCGGCAAGCTGGTCATGGGGGGCCGCGCCGGGAACGATTTCGCTGTCAATCACGAAGGCCGGCGTGCCGTTGATGCCAAGCATCTGCGCCAGGTTGCGGTTTTCGGCGATGACCTTGTCATGATCTGCGCGGGAGGCCTCGATGTCAGCCTTCAGCTTGTCCACGTCGAGACCTGCATCCTTGGCGACAGAAAGCACCTTCTCCAGGCTGTCGATACCGCCCTTTGCGCTCATCAGCGCCACGTGCAGTTCCCAGTACTTGTTCTGCTTGCGCGCCGCCATGGCAGCATGGGAGGCGATCACGGAACCTTCCGAAAGGATCGGGAATTCCTTCATCACGACACGCAGGTTCTTGTCTTCCTCGGTCAGCCGCATCACGTCGGCCAGCGAGCGCTTGCAGTAGCCGCAATTGTAGTCGAAGAACTCGACCATGGTCACGTTGCCATCGGGGTTGCCGACCACCTGGTCATTGGGGCTGCGGAACAGCTTGTCGGCGTTGGATGAAATCACTTCGCGCGACTGCTCTGCCTGTTTGGCCTGTTCGGCGGCCTGCAGTTTGGCAATCATCTCGTTGAGCAGCTCGGGGTTTTCGAGCATGTAGTCGCGGATGATGCTGTGCAGTTCCTTCTTCTGGGCATCCGAGAAGCTGCCCTCGGCGAGGGCCGGCACAGGCATGGCAACGCTGCTTGCCACGAGCCCGAGGCTCAACAGTCCGGCGGTGATCTTGGTTCGCATTGGGGTCAGGCTCCTGAGTAATTGAGTTTTAGCGGTCTCATGAGGTCAGCTTCTAGCAAACCGGCAGCGACCTTGCATACTGCCTTGTTTAGCTGTCTTTCTTGTTCAGCGCGTTCAAAATGTCGTTAGCGCGAATATTGACGCTCGAACCGGGTTGTGAGCGTTTCACGGCTCCCGTGGCTTTTTCCCTGGCAAGTTTCTTGTCACCACGCAGCATGGCGCTTTCAGCGGTGGAGAGCTCGGCACGGGCATAGTCACCCAGAATACCGTGGGCGCGGGCACGGAACAGGTGCAGCTGCGAGCTGCTGCCTTCAAACCGTTCGGCCCGGGCCAGCACCTTCAGCGCCTCGCCTGCCGAGGGCTTGCTGCCATCAGCCAGCAGCGCCTGGGCCAGCATGATCTGGATGAGGCCGGCCTTGGGTGCGAGCTTGATGGCCTGACGCAGCGGCTGGATGGCGTCCGACGGGTTGCCCTTCTCCAGCAGCGCCTGGCCCTTCAGTTCCCAGAAGTAGGGATTCTTCGGAATAATGGAGATCAGCTCGTCGATCTGTGCAACGGCGTTTGTCATGTCACCCAGCCGGTAGGCGGCAATGGCACGGGCATATTTGGCGGGCAGCGAATTGTCACTCGTGGGGTAGGCGTTGTAAACGGCTTGCGCGCCACGGGTGAAGGCAAGCAGCTTGGCCTGGCTCATCTTGTGGCGCAGCACCAGGTAATCCTTGTCCTTCTTGTTGAAATGCTTCGACGCGCGCACACGCTCTTCCAGCACCCGGATGCGCTGCAGCGGCAGCGGGTGCGAGACGGCGTAGGGGTCGACATATTGCAGCGAGCCGATGGACTGGTTGTAGAGCCGCTGGAACAGGTCCAGCATGCCCTTGCCCGACTGCCCGGTCGCCTCGAGATAGCGCAGCGCGCCTTCGTCTGCGGCGGCTTCCTGGGCGCGCACATAGCTGAGCAGGTTGCGCTGAACCATGGTCTGGCCACCGATAATCAACGCCGTTCCGGCCTGGCCACCCGCACCGGATCGCGCTGCGGCAACGGCTCCGGCAGCACCCAGCAACATGGCGATGATCGCCTGGGTCGAGGCCCGGTCCAGCTGCACGCCGAGCCGGGCAAGGTGACCGCCAGCCACGTGGGCGGTCTCGTGCGCCAGCACGCCGATCACCTCGTTGGGGGTATTGGCCTGCTCGAGCAGCCCGGTGTGAATGAAGATGCGCTGGCCGCCGGCGACGAACGCGTTGATACGGCTATCCTCGATCAGGTGTATGTCGACCGCACCGGGGTTGATACCGGCAACCTCGAAGATCGGCTTGAGGTAACGCCGCATCAGCTCCTCGATCTCGGCATCGCGGATCAGGCGGATGTCGTTGCCGCGCGTTTGCGCCTGGGCGCCGGGCGCGACGACCACCAATTGCGCAACCAGCAGTGCGATGGCGCAAAGGGTGGAAACTGCTGATCTGAGGGCGTGAGCGGCCATTGGTGCGACGTTTCGGGACTCGGAGAATGTTGTGCTGTTTATGTCGTCAACAATACGGCAAAACAGTGGGCAGGCGCGAGGGTGGCGGCGTTAAAAATGGGTAAGGCTGCCGGTTGACTTGGCCCCACTTCGGCAGAAGATGATCTGTATCAGCGTGTGGGGCGGGAACAGTTTGACATGGCGCTACTGGACAATGCG
>JAWVYF010000364.1:0-2667 GCA_033722845.1 Anderseniella sp.
ACAATCACGACACAGGCATAGATAGCACCCCAAGTCAGGGCTCCAGTGGCGGCGGATTATCTGGCGAAACCGGCATAAGGTGCAAGAAACAGCAGCATGCCGCGCACAGGTATCGCAATCAGACCGCCTGCGGCGTTCATGCTGCCCTGCCCTTTGCGAGGCTGGCATACGCCTGGCAGGTTTGCGCTCCGATGCTATCGAGCTCCTTAGCCAGGGCCAGCGCCGTTTCGCCGTCACCCTCGATACAATGCCGTTCGATATTCATGACCAGATCCTGCAAGCGCGATGCACCAACTGTCGATGAGCTGCCCGACAGCGAGTGCGCCATCTTCTGCAATGAAGCGAGGTCGCCGTTTTCTGCAGCAATTCGGGCATCGCGCAGCCTGCTGGCGGCTTCTTCCAGATACTTGTCGAGAACACGGTTGACCAGGGCGGCGTTGGTCGCGTTTTCCAGTTCGATGAGAACAGAATGGTCAATGACCGGCACAGTTTCAGTGTTTTCTTTCATGGTTGCTTCAGCTTCACTGTCTTGACTTGGCTGTGTTTCGTGCATGCTTGCAATCGCCTCGACCAGTATCTGCCTGCGTATCGGCTTTGTGAGGCAACTGTTCATGCCCGCCTTCCGGAACCGCTCGACTTCATCAGGCATGGCGTTTGCCGTCAGCGCGAAGATCGGGACAGGCGAAAGGCCGTTTGCCAGTTCGTGCTCGCGGATCATCATGGTTGCCTCGATGCCATCCATATCCGGCATTGAGATGTCCATCAGAATGAGATCGAAGTTGCCTTCGCGTGCCGCAGCCACGGCTGCCCGGCCATTCTTGACGTGGACCACGGTGTGCCCTTCGCTTTCGAGCATGTCGCCGGCCACCATGGCATTGGTGAAATTGTCCTCCGCCAGCAAGATATGTCTTGAAGTGCTGCCCGCCGACCGCAAGGTCTGGGTCACTTCTTCTGCTTGCCGCAGTGTCTGAACCGCAGCCACCTCGCACACGCGGATGGGAACCTTGAGCCAGAAGGTGCTTCCGTGACCCACTGTAGAGCGGACGCCCACCTCACCACCCATGGCTTCCACCGACCGCCGGGTGATGGCAAGCCCGAGGCCAGTGCCGCCCTGCCTGCGACGGAACGAATGATCTATCTGGCTGAACTCCTGAAACAGCTCACCAATGCGGTCTTTCGGAATACCGATGCCGGTGTCGGAAATTGACAGCCGCAACATCTTGCAATCTCCATCTCCTTCAACCTCTTCCAGTTGGCAGTCGAGGCTGATTGCTCCGCGGGTTGTAAACTTGTTTGCATTGCTGAGCAGGTTGATCACTGCACCGCGCAGCCTGCCCGGATCAGCCTCGATAAGCTCCGGGATGCGCTCATCAACGGTGACGCTCAGCTTGTTGTGGCTTTCATCAAGAGATGGAAGCAGCATTTCGCGCAACTGTTCCAGGACCTGGCGCAGGTTAAACTGCTCGGGCTGCAGTTCCAACTTGCCGGCGTCGGCCTTGGAGAGATCCAGGACGTTGTTTATCAGGTCGAGAAGCAGCTCCCCGGACGCATTGGCGGTTTCAACAAGCTTTCGCTGACGAGGGTTGAGCGGCGTATCGCACATCAGCTCCAGCGTGCCGAGAATGCCGTTGAGAGGCGTGCGCATCTCATGGCTCATCACAGCCAGAAACGCTGCCTTGGACTTCTCCCCGGCTTGTGCCCGTTCGGCAGCGGTGCGCAGTTCCTCCTGCTTGGCCTGACGGTCTGAAATGTCACGGGCGAAGGCAATGAAGATCGGGCCGTTGGACGTGCGGGCACTCCCGACAGCAAGCTCGATCGGGAACTCGTTGCCGTCAGCATTCAGGGCACTGATCTCAATGCGATTGCCGATCACCTTCGCTTCGCCGGTCTCGAGGTAGCGCTTCATGCCAGACTCATGGGCCTGGCGCATGCTTTCCGGCACGATCAACTCGGACATTTTGCACCCGACTGCCTGTTCGCGGGAGTAGCCGAAGCAGTTGATGGCCTCGTCGTTCCAGTCGATGATGCGGCCGTCCTTGTCTGCGATGATGACGGCATCCAGCGCACTGGCAACTGTCGCCTTCAATTGCTGCTGGCTTTCCACCAGGTCCAGACTTTGCTTGCGCAGGACATTCGCCTTTCGCTGAACGTTGATGAGCGCGGTCGCAATCGTCGCGCCCATCAGCGTGACCAGAGCGGCAAGCGAAAGCAGGAGATGCTCGAACTCCGCACGCTCCTGGTCAGACGCCAGTGCAAACTGCTGCAATGACCGCTGCACGAGTTCCAGCATTTGCGGCTGGCTTGCTTCGATGGCTGCCCCCAATTCGACCCATCCGCCAGGCGTGCGATGTCCGCCGGCATCGATGATGGCCGCTGACGTTTGCAGAAAGTCACGCAGGTGATCCAGTTGCTGCGCAATTACCTTGTCCCGGCGCAACATCGCAGTCAGCCTCGACGACTGCAGCAGGTTGACCCGGCTGTAGAACACGTCGAAACGCTTGCTGAAGGCGTCGGCTGCAGGGCCTGCGCGCCCCCCCGCTTCCAGCCAGGCGATCTTCATCGCCATGAACTCGGCATTGGTCTGGAACAGCGTATACTGGGTGTTGTCCCTTGGGGCCGTCCGCAATTCGGACACCTGGCCGGCCAGCCGCATGCCCAGCCCGACAA
>JAWVYF010000365.1:0-2618 GCA_033722845.1 Anderseniella sp.
GCACCTGCCCAGTCCGGCTCCGGCATTGCCGCACGCGCCGCCGCATCTGCTGCGCCGCCCTACCTGCGCGCGCTCAACCCCGAGCAGCGCGCTGCCGTTGAGACACTCGACGGCCCGCTGCTGGTGCTGGCAGGGGCCGGCACCGGCAAGACCCGCGTGCTCACCACCCGGCTTGCCCACATCCTTGCCCAGCGCAAGGCATGGCCCGGCGAGATCCTTGCCGTCACCTTCACCAACAAGGCCGCGCGCGAAATGAAGCAGCGCATCGGCGGGCTCATCGGCGGCATGGTCGAGGGCATGGCCTGGCTCGGCACGTTCCACTCCATCGGCGTCAAGATTCTGCGCCGCCACGCCGAGCTCGTCGGCCTCAAGTCCGATTTTTCGATCCTCGACACCGACGACCAGATTCGCCTGCTTAAACAGCTCATCCAGGCTGAAGGCATAGACGAAAAGCGCTGGCCCGCCCGCCAGCTTGCCGCCCACATCGACGGCTGGAAGAACCGCGGCCTGACGCCGGACAAGGTGCCCGCCGGTGAAGGCGCTGCATATGGCAACGGCCTCGGCGCAGACCTCTACAAGCAATACCAGGAGCGGCTGAAGGTACTCAACGCCGTGGACTTCGGCGACCTGCTGCTGGAAACCCTTCGCCTGTTCCAGGAGAACGAAGGCGTTCTGGCCGAGTATCAGAAGAAGTTCAGGTACATGCTGGTGGACGAGTACCAGGACACCAACGTGGCCCAGTACCTGTGGCTGCGCCTGCTCGCCCAGGGCCACCGCAACATCTGCTGCGTCGGCGATGACGACCAGTCGATTTATGGCTGGCGCGGCGCCGAGGTGGACAACATCCTGCGCTTCGAGAAGGACTTCCCCGGTGCCGGCGTCATCCGGCTGGAAAGCAACTACCGCTCCACCCCGCACATCCTTGGTGCCGCGTCCGGCCTGATCACCCACAATGAAGGCCGCCTCGGCAAGACCTTGCGCACCGACCGCAATGACGGCGAGAAGGTCAAGGTGCGCGGCCACTGGGACGGCGACGAGGAAGCCCGCGCCATCGGCGAGGACATCGAACAGGCCCAGCGCGCCGGCACCTCGCTTGAGGAAGTCGCCATTCTGGTGCGCGCGTCCTTCCAGATGCGCGCCTTCGAAGACCGCTTCATCACGCTCGGCCTGCCCTACCGCGTTGTCGGCGGCCCGCGCTTCTATGAGCGCGCCGAAATCCGCGATGCACTGGCCTACCTCAAGATCACCATGTCGCCCGACAACGATCTGGCACTTGAACGCATCATCAACACGCCCAAGCGCGGCATCGGTGACGGCTCCGTGCAGAAGGTTCGCGCCGTGGCCCGTGCGGCCGGCATCTCGCTTTATCGCGCCGCGCAAGAGATCGTCACCACCGAAGAGCTGCCCGCCAAGGCGCGCAAGTCGCTGGCCGACCTGCTCACCTCTTTCGAGCGCTGGCGCGGTCAGGTTGCCACCCTGCCCCACACCGAGGTCGCCGAGATCATTCTGGACGAGTCCGGCTACACGGAAATGCACCAGCAGGACAAGGACCCGAAAGCGCCGTCCCGGCTGGAAAACCTGAAGGAGCTTGTCCGCTCCATGAACGAGTTCGAGACCATGGAAGGCTTTCTCGAACACATCGCGCTGGTCATGGACGTTGAGCAAGCCGGCGAGTACGAACCCAAGGCCTCCATCATGACGCTGCACGCTGCAAAGGGGCTGGAATTCGACACCGTGTTCCTGCCCGGCTGGGAAGAAGGCCTGTTTCCGCATCAACGGTCATTGGATGAGTCCGGCAAGGCAGGCCTGGAGGAAGAGCGCCGCCTCGCCTACGTCGGCATCACCCGCGCGCGCAAGCACTGCACCATTTCCTTCGCCCAGAACCGCCGCGTCCACGCCATGTGGCAGACCGCGCTACCGTCCCGCTTCATCGACGAGTTGCCCGCCGAGCATGTCGACGTGGACACCATGTCATCGTCCTATGGCGGCTATGGCATCGGCGGGGCAGACAGTTTCGGCGGCTCGCGCTTCGACGAGGTCAAGCCGTTCAATTCCGGCTACGACACACCGGGCTGGAAGCGCGCCCAGGCCCGCCACGCCGAAGGCTCGGCCTACCGTTCCACGCCACACATCATCGAAGGCACGCTCACCGCGTCCGATGCGGGCGCTGCGTCCTACGCCACCGGCGACCGCGTCCACCACCAGAAGTTCGGCCCCGGCACCGTCACCCATGTGGACGGCAACAAGCTGTCGATCAGCTTCGACAAGGCGGGGGACAAGCGGGTGTTGGACAGTTTCGTGAGCCGCGCATGATCAGGCGCGCAAGTCTCACGCTTGCTGTACTGGCCGCGCTTTGTCTGCCGGCCTCCGCTGAGACCGCCTGCCCGCCCACGCCCGATACAAAGGCCGAGCGCGACAAGCTGATGGCAGAGCTCAAGGACACGCCCAACGAAACACAGGGGCGCATCGTCGAAGACGCCATCTGGCGGCTATGGATCAAGGCACCGGACGCCAAGGCGCAAGACCTACTCGACCGCGGCATGAAGCGGCGTGATGCGTATGACTTCGAAGCTGCCGAAAACCTGTTCGACGAACTCATCGCCTATTGCCCGCACTAC
>JAWVYF010000366.1:0-2593 GCA_033722845.1 Anderseniella sp.
ACCTGATCGCTCAGGAAGACATGGTGGTGACCGTGTCGCACACCGGCTACATCAAGCGAGTGCCGCTGACGACCTACCGGGCACAGCGCCGTGGCGGCAAGGGCCGCTCAGGCATGCAGACCAAAGACGAGGATTTCGTCACCCGTCTGTTTGTGGCCGATACCCACACGCCTGTCCTGTTCTTCTCTTCGCGCGGCATGGCCTACAAGATGAAGGTCTGGAAGCTGCCTTTGGCAGCGCCGCAGGCGCGCGGCAAGGCGCTGGTCAACCTGCTGCCGCTTGAAGAGGGTGAGCGCATTACCACCATCATGCCGTTGCCGGAGGATGAAAGCACCTGGGGTGAGCTTGATGTCATGTTCGCCACCACGCGAGGCACGGTGCGGCGCAACAAGCTGTCCGATTTTGTTGAGGTCCGCCAGAATGGCAAGATTGCCATGAAGCTGGATGATGGCGACGGTATTGTCGGCGTAGAAACCTGCATGGAAAGCGACGACGTCTTGCTGACAACCGCAGCCGGTCAGGCGATCCGCTTCAAGGTGACGGATGTGCGCGTGTTCGCCGGGCGAAACTCGATTGGCGTGCGCGGTATCAACCTCGCTGAGGACGACGAGCTCATCTCGATGACTGTTCTGCGCGGCTTTGATGCCACGGCGGACGAGCGCGCGGCCTACATCAAGATGCGCCGGGCGATGGAGGGTGAGGAGGCAGACGCTGCGGATGCCGACGATGAAGGCAGCGCGGATGCCGGTATCAGCCAGGAGCGTTACATCGAGATGGGCGCGGCCGAGCAGTTCATCCTGACCCTGTCTGAAAACGGCTATGGCAAGCGCTCTTCGGCTTACGAGTACCGGGTGACGGGCCGTGGCGGGAAGGGCATCGTTGCCATGACGGTGAACGAGCGCAACGGCCAACTGGTCGCTTCATTCCCGGTGGAGGAGAGCGATCAGATCATGCTGGTGACTGATGGCGGGCAGTTGATCCGCTGTCCGGTCAACGACATCCGTATTGCCGGTCGCTCAACGCAAGGTGTCACCGTGTTCCGCACCGCCAAGGACGAGAAAGTGGTGTCGGTCAGCCGTATCTCCGAAGACGTCAATGGTGATGGCGTTGAGGAAGACGACGAAGGTGACGGGGAATCGCCAGCACCTGATAGCGGCGCGCCGGAGGTTTAGCGCTCAAAACCTATCAGTGGTGTGTCTGCGGGTATGTATTTCGGAAACCGTGGTGAGCCATCTGCGTTGCGCCCCAGGCACAGGAGTGATCGGCGGCGCAAGCGGGCGAGCATGTGAGCCTCGCGGGCCTTCAGGTGCCGGCAGGCACCCCAGGCAATCACGATGTCGCCCCGGTGGCGGGCAATCCAGCCGAGTGCGCGTTCGATTGCCACTTCGTTCACCGGGTCAGGCGCACCGGCTGTCGCTGCGAGATTGGTGGAGTTGGGCTCGATCAGTGCGCTCAGGTTGACCACGCCATGCACGCTGTACCCGTGCCGGGCCGAGATGTTGGTTGTGGTTGTCGTAGTGGCGTCATTACTGTCTGCATTGGCGCGGCTGGGGTTCATCATGATCCACAACACATGGCGGCCGGTGGCGCATGCGAGGTTGCGCCGAAGCCAGTAACGCCGCGTGCCGCACGCCGAGAACACGGCGAGTCGGCTGGTCATGCGGGGCGGAAGGTCTGTCATGATGCGCCTTGGCTAGCACTTGCTTGACAGCCAGCGCAATCCGGGGATTGCTGGGATCACTCAACCCCTGTTCCGGACCGGCTCATGTCTTTCCAGCTTTACCTGGCCTTTCTGGGCGCAACGGCGCTGCTGTTCATGACGCCCGGGCCGGCGATGTCCCTGATATTGGCCAACAGTGCTGCACATGGCACCCGCGCAGGCATGATGACCGTCGCCGGCAACGCCATCGGGTTTGCGGGGCTGCTGGTCATCGTCATTGCCGGCATGGCCTGGATCGTTGAAGCCATGGCTCACTGGTTCGACTGGATCAGGCTGGCCGGTGCCGCCTATCTGGTCTGGAGGGGGGTTGGCAGGCTGCGTGATCAAGGCGACGCGGCAAGTGCGCGAGCCCTGCCACGTGCAGCACACTTTCGTGAAGGCATGACAGTGGCTGTGGCAAATCCCAAGGTGCTGCTTTTTCTGGGCGCGTTTCTGCCGCCCTTCATCAACCCGGCGGGTGACGTGGCGCTGCAATTGACGGTGCTGGCGGCAAGCTTTGTCGCAATGAGCGTGCTGTTCGGCGCAGGGCTGGCGATTGCCGGGTCGGGTGCGCGCAGGTTTCTTGCAGGGGCAGGAGCACTCCGGATCGAACAGGCCAGCGGTATCGTTCTCATCGGTGCCGGATTGTGGCTGGCCCTATCCAGGAGATGACACCAGATGACAGTACTCTCCATCCCGCTCGAACTGTATGCAGCATATGTGCTCGCGTGCGCAGCAGTCGCCATCGTACCGGGCCCCTCCGTAACCGTGATTATCGCGAACTCGCTGCGTCACGGAACCCGCGCCGGTCTGATGAACGTGGCCGGCACACAGGTCGGCCTGGGTGTCATGCTGATCGTTCTGGCCGCTGGACTTCAGTTCATCGTGGAGAGC
>JAWVYF010000367.1:0-2593 GCA_033722845.1 Anderseniella sp.
CGGATAGATCACCAGACCGGCATCGGGATATGCAGCCTTCAGCTCATCACCCCGGTCGGTGATCACCACAAGCGGCGCATCCGAGTGTGCGCGCAGCGACAACACCAGGGGTTTCAGCACCTCTGCCGGATAGCCGGTCGCAGCTGTCACGACGCAATTGCTGAATGGCGCCGCCGGCCAGTCCAGCCGGACGCCCGTGGGTGCAGCCGCCAGCGCGGCCCATTCGGCAAAATTCTGTGGCGTAGACAAGCGACCTGAAACTCCCGGGCAAGGAGTCCTTCTTCGCGCCAGCGCACTTCCAAGTCAACCGGCTGGCTTCGATGCCTGTTCTTTCAGCCACTCGCGAAACCTGCTGACGGCGCACGAATGATTGCGTGCGCGCGTCGAGGCGCTGGAGGCCGATTACCCCGATTGCTCGCTGCCGCAGCCGCTCAACCAGCATTTCCGCATCAACGGCCAGGTGGCGCCGCCTTCGATCCTGATGCCAAGGCGCTTTACATCCGCATCATGCAGGATCAATCTGCTGCACTGACCGCAGGTGCTGCGCAGACCGTCGGGCTTTATGCCGCCAGCGAACAAAGGATCTGACCCCATGAACGAGCACAGCAAGACCGTGTCCTTTACCCAGATGAAGGACGGCACGCGCGACGACTACCTGATGCTTCGCGAGCTGGAAGAGTCGTTCGTGAAGACCACGCCGGACCGCATTCTCAAGGCGCTGCGTGACCAGGAAGATGAAACGCTTGAAGGCTACAAGGTCTCCCGGCTCGAACACGGTCTTCAGTCCGCCACCCGCGCCTGGCGCGACGGAGCCGACATCGACTGGGTGGTGGGCGCACTGCTGCACGACATCGGCGACGGGCTCGCGCCGCAGAACCACGACGAGTTTGCCGCCGCCATCATCCGGCCCTACATGCGCGAGGAGGTTGTCTGGTCGGTGCAGCATCACGCCGCTTTCCAGATGGTCTATTACGCCCACCACTATGGCTGGAACCAGAACGAGCGCGACAAGTTCAAGGACAATCCGTACTACCAGTCCTGCGCTGACTTTTGCGAATACTGGGACCAGGCGAGCTTCGACCCGGACTATGACAGCCTGCCGCTCGAGTTCTTCGAGCCGATGGTGCGCGAGGTGTTTGCGCGCCATCCCTTCAAGCCCGAGACCACCCAGCCCGGCGTCAAATCCCCCTTGCGCAACAACGAGGTGGCGGCAGCTCGCGCGGCGTGATAGCAGTCTGGACTTATGACAGACTCGATCAGCCACCTCGACAAGCTCATCTCGTTCAACACGGTCAGCCGCGACTCAAACCTCGCGCTGATCGACCATGTTTGCGAGCTGCTGGAGCCGCTCGGCTTCCGGCTGCTGCGCGCGCCCTCGGAGGACGGACGCAAGGCCAACCTCTATGCCTCCATCGGGCCGGAGGACGTGCCGGGCGTGGTGCTGTCCGGCCACACGGACGTCGTTCCCACCGAAGGACAGAACTGGTCGTCCGACCCGTTCGTGATGCGCCGCGAAGCGGGCCGGCTCTATGGCCGCGGTACGGCAGACATGAAGGGTTTCATCGCCTGCTGCCTCGCCATGGCGCCGCGCGCGGCAAAACTGAAAGACAAACTTTCCGCGCCAATCCACTTCGCCTTCTCCTATGACGAGGAGATCGGCTGCGTCGGCGTGCGCCGGCTGATCGACCTGCTGGAGCCGGTCACACCGAAACCGCGCTGCTGCATCATCGGCGAGCCGACGCTGATGCAGGTGGTCACCGCGCACAAGGGCAAGGCCGGCGAGAAGGTCTCCTGCACCGGGCTTGAGGCGCACTCCTCGCTCGCCCCCACCGCCATCAACGCGGTGCACCTGGCCATCGACCTGATCAACGAGATCCGCAGCCTCCAGGCCGACATCGCCGCCACCGGCACCCGCGTTGGCGACTATGACGTCGCCTACACCACTCTGCACGCGGGTAACGTGCACGGCGGCGAGACGCTCAACATCGTGCCGAACCTGGCCACCTTCGAATACGAGATCCGCCACCTGCCTGCCGACGACCCGGCCGCCCTCATTGCGCGCATCCACGCCAGAGCAGAAGAGCTGGTGGCCGAAGCGCGCAAGGTGTTTCCCGGCGCGGACATCTCCTTCCAGCCGGGCACGCAATACCCCGCACTTGACACGCCGCCAGACTCTGACGTGGTCAACTACGTGAAGTCGCTGACCGGCGGCAACTCAACCGGCAAGATCGCGTTCGGCACCGAGGGTGGACTGTTCCAGAACCGGCTTGGCATCCCCACCGTGGTGTGCGGTCCGGGCTCCATCGCTGTTGCCCACAAGCCGGACGAGTACATCGCCGAGAGCGAAATGGCCGCGTGCGACAAGATGCTGGCGAAGCTGGTGGATGGGTTGGTCTGATGACCACTGACATGGACGCCTCGCAAACAGTGAAGCCCGCCCGGCGCATTCTGGCCCAACCGGTGGCATCCGGCTTCACTATCCTCAACCTCGAGACGGGCCAGTACTACGAGCTCGAAGGCACCGCAGCGCACATCTGGCAGGCGATCAGCGAAACAGCTTCGCCCGCGACTATCGCAACGAGGCTCGCCCGCC
>JAWVYF010000368.1:0-2582 GCA_033722845.1 Anderseniella sp.
ACCCGGCCTTTTTTGTGCCCCCGCATTTACCATAATGAACGATAGCACGGGCGTTTCGTTGCCCGGCTTAACCCGGCGCTAATCACGTTCCTTCTATACCTGAGCCCGAATTCGGTGAAACCTGGGGCTCACTGACATGTCTGTCGACCAGCTATCAGCTCAATCAACGCCACGCCGCGGCGTTTCCCGCTCGCGCGCACTGGTGCTGTACGCCTTTGCGTCCACGCTGTTCGTGTCGGCCATGCTGCTGTTTTCGGTGCAGCCCATGTTCGCCAAGATGGTCGTACCCCGCCTCGGCGGCGCGCCCTCGGTCTGGGCCGTCGCCATGTGCTTTTTCCAGGCCGTCCTGCTGCTCGGCTATTGCTACGCTCATTTGCTGACCCGCCTGGTGCCGGCCAGTTGGGCCACCATCATTCACCTGCTTGTCTGCGCGATTGCCTTCTTCTTCCTGCCGCTGTCCCTGCCGGACGGCTGGGAACAGGCACCCGGCACATATACCCAGCTTTGGCTGATCGGGCTGTTTGCCGTCTCGGTCGGCTGGCCGTTTTTCGCCGTATCGGCCAATGCGCCGTTGCTGCAAGCCTGGTTCGGCCGCACCGGCCACCCCCACGCTTCAGACCCCTACTTCCTGTATGGCGCAAGCAATATCGGCTCAATGGTGGCCCTGCTCGGCTACCCGGTCATCATGGAACCCGCCATCGGCCTGTCGTCTCAAGGGCTGGTGTGGACCGCCGGCTTTGCCGTGCTGACGCTTTGCATCGCTGGCTGTGGCTGGCTGATGTTTGCCAATGCCCGCGCCCGCGACCTTGAAATTTCAGACGCCGGCATGGCAGGCGCTGTGCCTGACAGCACCAAGCCGGTCTGGCGCGACCGGCTCGGCTGGATTGCGCTGGCCTTTGTACCGTCAGGCCTGCTGGTCGCCTTCACCACGCACATCACCACCGACGTTGCCTCTGCACCGTTCCTGTGGATCATCCCGCTTGCACTGTACCTGCTGACCTACATTCTCGTCTTCCGCGACCCGCCCAGGCCGTCAATGGCGCTGCTGCTCAAGCTGCAACCCTTCTTCGTTGCCGGCGCGCTTCTCAGCTACGCCGTCACAGGCGTGGCCGGCTGGCTGATTGGAGTGGTCGGCGGCACCGGTGCGTTTTTCACCATCGCCATGATCTGCCATCGCACCATGTACGAACGCCGCCCCGGCGTCGCCCATCTGACCGAGTTCTACCTGTGGATGTCCTTCGGTGGCGTCCTCGGCGGCATCTTCACGGCACTGCTCGCCCCGGTGATTTTCCCGGTTGTCATCGAATACCCGCTCTTGCTGCTGCTCGGCCTGTTGTGCCGCCAGGATGTGATGAACTCCAAACTCATGCGGTCGGTACGGGCCAACCTGGTTCTGGTATCAGCCGTAGCCCAGTGCAGCTTCGCAGCCGCCCTGATTTTGCCGCGCCTGTTTGACGGCGCAAGCGGAAGCCCGCTGTTTGCCGCGACCGCCGCCATGGCCATCGCCTATGCGGTTGCTGCCATCACGGCGCGCGAGAAGCTGTTCGCCATCGTCTCCGCCCTCGTGGCCATTGTCATCCTGCAGCCGCATGACTACGCGTCCGGCTATGTCGAGCGCAGCTTCTTCGGCGTCCATCGCGTCCTCATCAGCCAGGACGGCAGCTATCGTCTGCTGCAGCACGGCACCACCATTCATGGCGGCCAGCGGCTGGTCGGCAAGGATGGCGGGGACCTCACCGGCAAGCGCCCGGTGCCGGCCACCTACTACCATCCGCAAGGCCCGATGAACCGGATGGTGGGTCTGGCTCGCGACCTCAAACCTGCCGGTCAGACCTTCACCGCAGGCGTCATCGGATTGGGCTCCGGCGCACTCGCCTGCGCAGCACAACCCGGCGAGAACTGGCGCTTCTATGAAATCGATCCGGTGGTGGTGAAGATTGCCCGCGACCCGGCACACTTCTCCTACATGTCATCGTGTCAGCCCAACGCGCCCACCATCATCGGCGACGCCCGCCTGACCGTGGCGAAAGAGCCCGCCGGCCTGTTCGACTACCTGCTGGTCGATGCCTTCAGCTCCGACACCGTGCCGGTTCACCTGCTGACCCGTGAGGCGGTCGCCATGTACCTCACCCGCGTGTCTGCCGACGGCTTGCTGGTGATGCACATCTCCAACAAGTTCCTCGATCTCGCCCCGGTGCTTGAAGCCGCCATTGCCGGCATGGATGGCGTGCATGGCGTCACCATCACCGACCTGCGCGAGGACCCGACCTTCGATTCCACCTCATCCCGGGTTGTCGTCATCGCCCGCTCCGCCAAGGCCCTGGAAGGCATAACCGGTTTCTCCAGCGTCGAAGCATTTAGCGAACCGAAAGTGGCGGCCTGGACCGATGACTTCTCCAACATTCTCGGCGCACTGGTCCGCAACCTGCTCAACTAGCAAGGCACAGCCCCGGACTTCTGCCAAAATCGCCCGATTCCTGCCCCGCGTTCGCCATTGTCGGATGGTGGACTTGAGGGCGTGAGAGGGCTGGTGGGCCATTAGTGGAGGGTTTTCCATGGCCACCGATTATCACAACGAGTAC
>JAWVYF010000369.1:0-2566 GCA_033722845.1 Anderseniella sp.
CCCGGTCGGGTTGAAGTTGTTGCAGGGGTTGAGCACCTGCAGGCAATTGGAAATGACCGCCAGCACGTCCATCTGCGCCCGAAGGGTCACGTAGTCCCCCGGCTTTGAGGATCCCAGCGCAATCGCCGCATCGCCCGCCGTGCCCACCGGCACGGTCATGAACCAGTTGACGTTCGGCACAATGTCTTTCCAGCTAAGCCCGTACTGCGCCAGTGCGGCGAGAAAGTTCTCGCGGCAGCCTTCATTGGCAACGCCATAGAGCATCTCGTTGGATGGCTTCGAACAGCATCCGCCGATCGTGTCGTGGCCGCAGAACGTGTCGTCCTCGATGGTGAACAGCGCCCGCGCCTTGTCCGAGTACAAAGTGTGGCCTTTGGTGAGCAGGATGGTGCCGGCCGCCTTCAGGGTGTTCGGCGCATGATAACGCTCAGCAGGGTCTTCAGCGTTATAGCAGAGGAAGTCGACCGCCTGTGCCCCATGCGTGTCGATGATGCGAAGCGCCTCGCCTGCCCTAATAATGCGCGACCAGGGTGCACGTGCCGGAATGGTTTCGCGGTGGATGACATCACTCACCGCAGCCTCCCTCCGGCTCAGTCGTCAAACAGGCTGGACACAGACTCTTCAAGGGCAGTCCGGCGGATCGCCTCGCCAATCAGGTCAGCGACGGTGATGACGCGAATGTTGCGCGACACACGCACGGCTTCCGTCGCCTGGATCGAGTCGGTCAGCACGAGCTGCTTGAGCTTGGACGAGGTGATGCGCGCCACCGCCCCGCCAGACAGCACGCCGTGGGTGATGTAGGCCGACACATCCGCAGCACCTGCATCGAGCAGCGCTTCGGCGGCGTTGCACAAGGTGCCGCCGGAATCGACAATGTCGTCCACCAGAATGCACGACATGCCGTCCACTTCACCGATGATGTTCATGACCTCGGATACACCGGCCCGCTCGCGCCGCTTGTCGACAATGGCCAACGGCGCACCGATGCGCTTGGCCAGCGCGCGCGCGCGCACCACGCCGCCCACATCCGGCGACACCACGCACACCTCGGAGCCTGAGAAACGGTCCTTGTTTGCCTTGATGTCGCGCACCATGACGGGCGCTGCATAGAGGTTGTCGGTCGGGATATCGAAGAAACCCTGGATCTGCCCGGCATGCAGGTCGATGGTCAGCACCCGGTCGGCGCCAGCGCGCTCGATCATGTTGGCCACGAGCTTGGCCGAAATCGGTGTGCGCGGGCCGGGTTTGCGATCCTGGCGGGCATAACCGAAATACGGCACCACCGCCGTCACCCGGCGCGCAGATGCCCGGCGCAGCGCATCAATGATGATAAGCAGCTCCATCAGGTGGTCGTTGGTCGGGAACGAGGTCGACTGGACCACGAAGACGTCCTCACCACGCACGTTCTCCTGAATTTCGACAAACACTTCCATGTCGGCAAACCGCCGCACGGAGCATTTTGTCATCGGAAGGTTCAGGTAGGCGGCAACGGCTTCCGCCAGTGGCCGGTTTGAGTTGCCCGAAACAAGTTTCATGTCTGATTTCGCCCTGCGTGCCGAGTGGAGAGCCTGTGCCCAGCCCCTGCAGCCATTCCAGCCTCATGACAGGTGTCTTACAACCCTCAACACCTCAATGCCAACACAGGATTTCGCAGAAGTCCACAGTATACGCCGGATTGCCCCGTCGTTACGGCAGCTTACCTGACCTCCTGGACCAGGTTGAAAATGCCTTCAGCGGCTGCCTCGGCTGCAAACCCGGCCGTTTTGCCCCAGCCCTGATTGAGCGATCCGGCAGGCACATCGTTCTGCTGGCGCACGGTGCCCAGCACCTTGCCGGTTGGCAGCATCACCGCCCAGGCCAGCTGAACCTGCTGCACGCCGCCCTTCTCCTCGCCAAGCTCGACCCGGCCTGAAATTGCCAACGTGCTCTTGCCCGGCTTCGACACAACCGGCCAGCCAGCCATGCGCAACACCTTGCGCATCGCTCGGTAAAGCTCGTCATTGCCCCGGCCCGGTGAACCGGTCACGCCAACCAGCGCCACCTTGTCAATCTTTGTCGGAGCCTCACCGCCCGCTGCCTTTTTCTCCGGCTTGACCTGACTGGCAAGTTTCGTCTCGGGGTCCGGCGCAGGCCTCGCCGTAGGCAGGTTGGCAACCGCAGCAACCGCACGCTCACTCGGGTCAACCGGTTCCGAACCGTCATCAACCTCGTCTTCACCCATCAGGCTCGCCAGCGACGTGTTCACACCTGCAGCCTTGAGCCGTTCTTCAGCCACACGCTGCGCGGCCTCGCTCAGTCTCTGGTCGAGCTGTTCCGGCGTCAGCGAGTACAGCTCATCCGGCGTGATCGACGCGGTCGCCAATGGAGAATTCGGACCATAGAAGGTTTCAAGGTCATACTCCTTCTCGGCATTCGGTCCGGCGCGCGCAAACGTATGCGATGGCGGCAGCACGCCGGCCTGCCGCACCCGGAAACCCATTTGAGCCAGCTTCGTCGCCAGGTTCTCAGCCGTGATCGAGGCAATCCGCTTGATCACGGTATCATCGACGCCGCTCCACGGGTCACC
>JAWVYF010000370.1:0-2543 GCA_033722845.1 Anderseniella sp.
GCCATGTTGCGTGAAGGCTATCCGGCCGGGAAAATTTTCTATTACCGAGGCGGCATGCAGGCCTGGAACTCCCTCGGCTTGACGGTCATCGAAGGCGAGATGTAAGGCGGCAAGCGGCCTCAATTGCCCGCGGCCAAGAACGCGATTGATGACACCCCGCCATTGAAACCAGTGCAGCCGCGGCTATCCGCTATACGCTTTCCGCATTGGATCTCCGCCTAGTGAACCGCCTGTTCATCGATCAGCCTGGAAATATGCTGGTTGACTTCAGCACTGGTCAGGCGCGCCTTCTTGTCGGAAGGCGGCAAGGCTTCGGTCAGGAAGAATGAAGGCAACTCGTCGTCCTGTTCCGTAAAACCGGCCTGCCGGTTAAATTCATGCTCGAGCTTCAGCGTCTCGATGCCGATGCGGCGAATGAAGTCTGGAGTAACACCCAGGTCGAAGGCATCGTTGATTGCGTTGGATATCAGCTCGAGGTTCACATCGGTAACCGTCCGCCCGAACACGCAGATACCGAGAGAATCCGCCACGGAACTGTTGATTTGCATCTTCAGGCTTTCCGCTGCCAGCTCTTCAACCGTCTTGTCATCGCACTTGAACGATGGCGCATTGCCCGTCGTATGATCGGCACCCTGCGCGGTCACCATCATCGAGATTCCCGTCACCTCAACCACTCGAGGGTCATAGGCGCTGATGGCCTGCTTCTTGATGACCGGCACGCGCTTGACGTTCAGCGCCTCGCCCACCCTTGCCGTTCCCTCGGCCATGAACCGTCCACGTTCATTGCCTTTCATCAGATCCTGAAGACACGCCTCCATGAATCCGACATCGCCGAAGTCTGCCTGTCCTGCTTCCATCAGCACGCCAATGGTGGCACCCAGTTCAATGCTGTCCACTCCAAGATCGTTGGCAGTTTCATTGAGCCTCGCCACGTCGTCCGGCTCGGTCAGGCCACAATTGGTGCCCAGCAACCCGATGGTCTCGTATTCCAGGGGCGAAACGAGTTCACGGCCCGTATCATCGGCATAAACGTTGCTGCACTTGATCAGGCAACCCGGCATGCAGGCATGGGAAATCTCGCCACCGCGTGACTGGTTGAGTTCGCGAATATAATCGCCCCCCATCTTCAAGGGACCATCACCACTTGCGGTCAGTTGGCCCTTTGAGAAATTGTTCACCGGCAAGGCACCGAGGTTGTTGGTGAGGTCCGCCACCATCGCTGTGCCTGTCGTCTTGAGCGCCTGGACGGCAACAGACTCATCCAGCTTGCGGCCATACTCCTTCACCGAGGACATATACCCCTTACGGTCATGCATGGGTGGCATACGGTGCTTGTCGATGATGACCGCCTTGATCTTCTTCGAGCCCATCACGGCCCCAACGCCACCACGCGCTGCGAGCCTGGACGGCCGGTTGTCGGTATCCGAAAAAGCGATCCCGGCGAGCAGTCCGAGGTACTCGCCGACCGGACCGCACAGTGCGAGAGAGACCTTGTCCCCGAACGCCTCGTGCAGCTTCCGTGCAACGTCAAAATTGCCCAGCCCCAGATAATCCGAGGCATCACTGAAGGTAATGTCGCCGTCCTTCGAGATGTGGATCAGCTGCCAGTCATCGCATGCGCCGGTGAACGTGATGCCGGAGATTTCCAGCTGCCCCATGGCATAGGCGAATGTGCCACCACTGTTTGCTTCCTTGATGCCTCCCGTGAGCGGGCTCTTGCACCCAACACTTAGTCGATTTGCATTGGAGAAGTTGGTGCCGGCAAACGGCCCTGCCGAAAAGATCAGCGGCGCTTCCGGAGACAGAGGGTCACGCCCAGCCACACCATGCTCCAGCAACGTGCGGGCAATCAGGTACCGGCCGGCATGGGCCAGAGCCTCGCCTTCAATCTGGCGTCTGCTGATGGTTCTGGTGTTCAGGTCGATATCGATATGAGTTCGCATCACAATTCCCGCTGCCGGTTTCGAATACTGCAGCCGGCCAATCCGGGCCGGTCTGCCTGCACGAATGCTAGTCACAACTACACATTGCCGCAACCAACGCCGCAAGCCCCCGGAATGTCGGGACATTCCAGAGAAGCGCCTGCCAACTGAGGAACAGAGGAGGAAAGGTGGTGGGCCCGGCAGGACTCGAACCTGCAACCAGACGGTTATGAGCCGTCGGCTCTAACCAATTGAGCTACAGGCCCACCATGACCCAGCTGTTTAGTGAAATCGGCAAAATCCGCAACCTTGAATTCGTCTACCCGGTGATGGACTTGCGCACCCGGCGCACACCCCACGCCACAAAGACGATCACAACCGGGATTGATACAGCTGTCACGATCAGGTCGCTCACCGGCAGAAGGCCGGCTTCCTTCGCGCCCTTGGCAAGGTACCCGATCAGACCGACGATATAATAGGTGATCGCGGCAATCGACAGGCCCTCCACCGTCTCCTGCAACCGCAACTGCAGCTTGGCGCGCCGGTCCATGCTTTCCAGCAATGCCTGGTTTTGCTTCTCGCGGCTGATCGCCACCCGCGTCGACAGCATCTGCGTTGCCC
>JAWVYF010000371.1:0-2540 GCA_033722845.1 Anderseniella sp.
ACCGCCATCTGGTCGCCGTCGAAGTCGGCATTGAACGCCGCGCAGACGAGCGGGTGCAGCTGGATCGCCTTGCCCTCGATCAGCACGGGTTCGAACGCCTGGATGCCGAGGCGGTGCAGCGTCGGTGCCCGGTTGAGCATCACGGGGTGCTCGCGGATGACCTCGTCGAGGACGTCCCAGACCTCCGACTTCTCCTTCTCGACCAGCTTCTTGGCCTGCTTGACCGTCGAGGAATACCCCTTGGCATCGAGCCGGGCGTAGATGAACGGCTTGAACAGTTCGAGCGCCATCTTCTTTGGAAGGCCGCACTGGTGGAGCTTGAGTTCCGGGCCCACCACGATCACCGAACGGCCGGAATAGTCGACGCGCTTGCCGAGCAGGTTCTGCCGGAAGCGGCCCTGCTTGCCCTTGAGCATGTCAGCCAGTGACTTGAGCGGACGCTTGTTGGCACCGGTGATGACGCGACCGCGGCGGCCATTATCGAACAGGGCGTCCACCGACTCCTGCAACATACGCTTTTCGTTGCGGATGATGATGTCAGGTGCACGCAGTTCGATCAGCCGCTTCAGACGGTTGTTACGGTTGATCACGCGACGGTACAGATCGTTCAGGTCCGATGTTGCGAAGCGGCCACCATCAAGCGGCACCAGCGGGCGCAGCTCTGGCGGGATGACCGGAACAACGGTCAGGATCATCCATTCCGGACGGTTGCCGGACTCGATGAAGCCTTCGACAATCTTGAGACGCTTTGCCAGCTTCTTCGGCTTCAGCTCGGAAGTTGATTCTGCAATCTCCACACGCAGATCGTCACGCAGCTTTTCCAGCTCGATTGCCATCAGCATGTCGCGGACAGCTTCTGCACCGATACCGGCGGTGAATGCATCAGCGCCGTACTGGTCCTGAGCGGTAATGTACTGCTCTTCGGTGAGCAGTTCGCCATACTTCATTGGCGTCAGGCCGGGCTCGGTGACGATGTAGTTCTCGAAGTAGAGCACACGCTCCACATCCTTGAGCGTCATGTCGAGCAGCAACGCAATGCGCGACGGCAGCGACTTGAGGAACCAGATGTGGGCGACGGGCGCGGCAAGCTCGATGTGGCCCATGCGCTCACGGCGCACCTTCGCCAGCGTGACTTCAACGCCGCACTTTTCGCAGATGATGCCCTTGTACTTCATGCGCTTGTACTTGCCGCACAAGCACTCGTAATCCTTCACGGGACCGAAAATGCGGGCGCAAAACAAGCCGTCACGCTCGGGCTTGAAGGTACGGTAGTTGATCGTCTCCGGTTTCTTGATCTCACCGAACGACCACGACAGGATCTTTTCCGGAGATGCAATGCCGATCCGGATCTGGTCAAACGTGAGCGGCTGACCAGCCGGGTTGAAGACGTTCATGACCTCTTGGTTCATGTCTTTACCTCTATCCTTTGCCGCCGGGTGGGGCGTGTCCGGCAGCGGGCAGGTTTTCTTCTGTTGACGCCGTGGCTGTCACAAGTGGCCCGGTTGTGACGGCCGGCGTTAAAAGGCCCGGGCAAGGAGCGTCCCCCCTGCCCGGCCCGGGATCGTTACTTACTCTGTGTCCTGCAGATCGACGCTGAGACCCAGTGAACGCATTTCCTTGACGAGCACGTTGAAGCTTTCCGGAATGCCCGCCTCGAAGGCGTCGTCGCCACGCACGATGGCCTCGTAGACCTTGGTGCGGCCGGCGACGTCATCCGACTTGACGGTAAGCATCTCCTGCAGCGTGTAGGCTGCGCCGTAAGCCTCCAGTGCCCACACTTCCATTTCACCGAAGCGCTGGCCACCGAACTGCGCCTTGCCGCCCAGCGGCTGCTGGGTAACGAGCGAGTACGGACCAATGGAACGGGCGTGGATCTTGTCATCGACCAGGTGGTGCAACTTGAGCATGTAAATATAGCCCACGGTCACATTCCTGTCGAACGGCTCACCAGTCCGGCCGTCATAGAGCGTCACCTGACCGGACGAATTCAGCCCGGCGTGCTCGAGAAGCTTGGAGATATCCTCTTCCTTGGCACCGTCGAACACAGGCGTTGCAATAGCCACACCAGAGCGCAGCGTGTCACCAAGATCGGCCAGGTCTTCATCTGCGAGCGAGGCAATTTCCTCGTTCTTGTCGTAGATAAACTCCAGCTCCTTGCGAAGCTCCTTGGCTTTCTCGTTTTCACGGTAGGCATCGACCATCTCGCCGATGCGCTTGCCGAGACCGCGGCAGGCCCAACCCAGGTGGGTTTCAAGAATCTGACCGACGTTCATGCGGCTCGGCACGCCGAGCGGGTTCAGCACGATGTCAACCGGCTGACCATCTTCCAGGTACGGCATGTCCTCGTCCGGAACGATGCGTGACACCACACCCTTGTTGCCGTGACGGCCAGCCATCTTGTCACCCACGGCCAGCTTCCTTTTCATGGCCACATAGACCTTCACCATCCTGATAACGCCAGGAGGCAGGTCATCGCCCTTGCGCTGCCGATTGATAATGCCCTCGTAACGCTCGCGGACAAGCTTGGCCTGTTCATTGTA
>JAWVYF010000372.1:0-2526 GCA_033722845.1 Anderseniella sp.
AGTCTCACGCTTGTTGTACTGGCCGCACTTTGCCTGCCGGCCTCCGCTGAGACCACCTGCCCGCCCACGCCCGATACAAAGCCCGAGCGCGACAAGCTGATGGCGGAGCTCAAGGACACGCCCAACGAAACACAGGGGCGCATCGTCGAAGACGCCATCTGGCGGCTATGGATCAAGGCACCGGACGCCAGGGCGCAAAACCTGCTCGACCGCGGCATGAAGCGGCGTGATGCGTATGACTTCGAAGCTGCCGAAAACCTGTTCGACGAACTCATCGCCTACTGCCCGCACTACCCCGAAGGTTACAACCAGCGCGCCTTCATCCGCTTCCTGCGCGAGAATTATGACGCTGCCCTTGAAGACCTGGACAAGACGCTTGAAATGCGGCCCGACCACTTCGCGGCCTTGAGCGGCAAGGGGCTTGTGTTCTTCCGCCAGGGCCGGACCGAACTGTCCCAGAAAGCCCTGCGCGAAGCCGTCCGCCTGCACCCCTGGCTGAAAGAACGCCACATGGTGGTGAAGCAACCCGGCGAGGATTTGTAGTCACCCCCTCACCCCGCTCACCCGGACACCGCCAAGCCTGCCCGCCTTCACGTGCTCCACAAACCGCACGTAGCTCTCCGCAAACGCCGTGTCGCCCGCCGGTGCGCCGGCGCGCTTTGCCTCTTCCATCAGTGCTGCGTACATCTTCTGCCGTTCGGCCAGCACCACCGCCCATTCCGGCGTCAGGTCCTCCACCAGCACGTCGGAAAACCCCAGCTCCTCCAGCCACGCAACATAGCCATCGGCGCTTTGCAGTGTGCGCGCGGCAATGCCGGTCCACATGTCCTCGGCCACGTCCGGCGCCAATGGCACCGGCGCGACCCAGTCGGAAAACGCCAGCCGGCCGCCCGGCTTCAACACCCGGTGCGCTTCCGCCAGCGCGGCCCGCTTGTCCGGCACGTGCAGCAGCGCCTCCTGGCTTACCACCGCATCCATCGACGCATCGTCCAGCGGCACATCCGTCACCGAGCCCTCGGCCACCCGCACCCGGTCCGCCAGCCCCACCAGCGCCGTCAGCTCGGCAGCGCCCTTTACCCGCTCCGGCGTGATGTCGATGCCGGTCACGTCCACATCATGCGTCACCGCATACCACCGCGCCGGCCCGCCAAGGCCTGCGCAGAAGTCCGCCACTCTCATGCCCGGCTTGAGGCCCGCGCGCTCTGCAAGCTTTGCGTTGGCGGCCAACCCGCCATAATGGTCCTGATCGTGCGGCCACAGGTCTTGCGCCGTCACACCGTCCAGATGCCCCCGCGCCGCCTTCACCTTGTCAATGATGTGCCCTGCCGAAATCGGATGACGCGCATAGAACGCCAGCAGGTGCGGATCGCGGTCCGCACGCGTGTCGCCCACCGTCACGCCACTTACTCCGGGTCCGGCAATGTCAGGTCAGGCATCGGCTCGATCATTTGCGTGGTCATGCTCTGCGTTCCACCCATCATGCCGGTGGTCACCGCCTTGCGCATCCACCCGGTCTCCGGGTTCACCCAGTACTTGGCCGTAATCGTGGCCCCTTGCGCGGTGGACGCCACGTAGGTTCCTTCCACCGTCTCATGGTCCACGCCATCCAGCGCTTCCGTGCCGCATGACACGTCCTTCGCGGTGTCAGCATCGGCCTTCAGCTTATCCTTCACCGCTTCCGGGCTGGACCCCTTGTCCATCTCGCGCACGAACGTCCACGACTTGCCCTTGTCGGTCGACACATACATCTTGCCCTTGCGAAACAGCACCTGCTGGTCGCCCATGCCCTTGACCGGCTCCATCATGCCGTCCGTCGATCCGGCCCCGAGACTGTAGAAATTGTTCTCGGTATTCATGGTGCCGAACGACTGGGTGATGTGCGCCTTTGCCGGCCCCTTGCCCGGGTTGCCGTCCACCAGCAGCGTCTTGAAGCGTTCGATGCACGCCGCATCATCCGCGTAGGCCGGCACCACGCTCAGCGCCAGCCCCGCAAGCATTATCGCTACACGTCTCATGCTTACTCCCCGAGATAGCGCATGTGCACCCAGCCGACGATGCCGCGCCACGAGATGCGGCACCAGTTGCCACGGCACGGCCCCAGGCAGTGCACGCCCGACCCATACGGCGGAATCTCGCCGACGATCCGGCGTTTGGAGCTTGGCCCGGAGCGGATGTTCAGCACATCCCAGTTGGCCACGCCGCGCACCCGGTAAGTGTCTGGCCCATACGCACAGTCATAGCGCTGGGCCTGGGCAGGCTGGGGTTGCGCCATCACCATTGGCAACGACAAGGCCAAGGCCACGGCGGCAGGTACAATAAAACGCTTCATCAATAACAGCTCCCTGTTTCGTCGCGCCCCGGCTCGCAACCCTTGAGCGCACATCAAAAGACGATGCGCCGTCGAGGTCAACTCATCACTTGACTTTCGGATTAAATTCCTGTATGTATAATCCTACCTGCTTCGGAGGAAGGAATGGCATGCGTTTCCATTCTCGAAGTCAGGCCGGATGGTTTCGTGAAGGAGGC
>JAWVYF010000373.1:0-2524 GCA_033722845.1 Anderseniella sp.
CATGGAGCAGCTGTATTACCGCAACCTGATGGAACCCGGCGGCCCTGAGCTGACCGAAGAGCAGGTCAAGGCAATTGCGGCCGAGTACGAAGTAACCGACGGCCCCAACGAGGACGGCGAAATGTTTGAACGCCCTGCCACCCCGGCAGACAAGTTCAAGTCGCCGTTCCCGAACGAACAGGCTGCCCGCTCGGTCAATGACGGTGCCTACCCGACCGACCTGTCACTGATCACCAAGAAGCGCGAAGGCTTCCACTATCCGTGGTATGTCTCTCCGTTCATCAAGCTGGTGAAGGGCAATGGTGGTCCTGAGTACGTCCGTGCGGTGCTGCTCGGCTACCAGGATCCGCCGGCTGAGCTGGCAGACCAGGCCGGTGACAAGTCCTACAACCCGTACTTCGCCGCTGGTCCCTGGATTTCCATGGCACCGCCGCTGTCCGAAGATGCAGTCGAATATGCCGACGGCACCAAGGCCACGGTTGAGCAGATGGCGACCGACGTGTCAGCCTTCCTGGCATGGGCGGGCGAGCCGAAAATGGAGCAGCGCAAGTCCATGGGCTTCATGGTCATGCTGTACCTGGCCCTGCTGTCGGTGCTGCTGTACCTGACCAAGAAGCGGCTGTTCTCGCGCGTCAAGCACTGACGCTGCCGGCAGCAAGCTGACGATCTACCAGGCCCGGAAGCACGCATCGCTTCCGGGCTTTTTCAATCTGGAGACATCGCACATGACCAATTCAGTTCTCGGCATCGTCGGCGGGTCCGGCGTCTACGACATCGAAATGGACAATGCCCGCTGGGAGCGCATTGACAGCCCGTGGGGGCTGCCGTCGGATGAAGTTCGCCGGGGCGAAATTGCAGGTCTGCCGGTGGTATTCCTGCCGCGTCATGGCCGGGGTCACCGGGTGTCGCCAAGCCACATCAACTACCGCGCCAACATCGACGTGTTGAAGCGCTGCGGCGTGACTGATCTCGTGTCGGTCTCAGCCTGCGGCTCGTTCCGCGAAGAGCTGCCGCCGGGCACGTTTGTCATCATCGACCAGTTCATCGACCGCACCTTTGCCCGCGAAAAGAGCTTTTTCGGCGAAGGCTGCGTCGCGCATGTATCGGTGGCAGACCCGGTCTCACCACTGCTGGCAGACGCTGTCGAGGCAGCCGCAAAGGCCGAGAACATTCCACATGCGCGCGGCGGCACGTACCTGTGCATGGAAGGCCCGCAGTTCTCTACTGTCGCCGAGTCGAAGCTTTACCGGCAGTGGGGCTGCGACGTGATCGGCATGACCAACATGCCCGAAGCCAAGCTCGCCCGCGAAGCCGAAATCTGCTACGCGACCGCAGCCATGGTGACTGATTTCGACTCCTGGCACCCGGACCATGGCGCAGTGGACATTACCTCGATCCTTGAAGTGATGCGGGCCAATGTCTCCAACGCCATCAGGCTTGTCACGCGGCTGGCGCAGGACTTCCCGCGAGAGCACCAGCCGTGCCCGGTTCACTCCGATACGGCACTCGAATACGCGGTGATGACCGCGCCCGACAAACGCGATCCCGCGCTGGTGGCAAAACTCGACGCCGTTGCAGGCCGTGTGCTGAACCGCTAATCAGGACGTGAACGAGACAACAGGGGGCTGACCCAACATGGACCTTCGCAACGGCTTCGATATCCGCCGCTACATCCGCACCATTCCTGACTATCCAAAGCCGGGCATCCAGTTCCGCGACATCACCACGCTGCTGGCCAACAAGCATGCCTTCCGGGCCGCGGTTGACGAACTGATGTGGCCGTTTCTGTCTGCCGGCGTGGACTATGTCGCCGGCATCGAGGCGCGTGGCTTCATCCTCGGCGGCGCCATCGCCCACGAGCTTGGCCTCGGCTTTGTGCCGATCCGCAAGAAGGGCAAGCTGCCAGGCAAGACCATTGGCCGCGACTACCAGCTGGAGTATGGCGTTGACCGCATCGAGGTCCATGCCGATGCCATCGCCAGGGGCGACAAGATCCTGCTCATTGATGACCTGATTGCCACCGGCGGCACGGCGGAAGCGGCCATCGACCTGATCCACGATTCAGGCGGCGAAGTGGTCTCGGCTGCATTTGTCATCAACCTGCCCGACCTCGGCGGCGCACAGAAGCTGATCGACAAGGGCGTCAAGGTTCACCGGCTGGTGGATTACGAGGGCGAGTAAGGCTTGCTCCGGAAATAGCGGGAACCGGTTTTCCGCCCGGAAGCGAGCGCCAGAAGAAAGCAAACGAATGAAAGTCAACGGCACCCACTACCGCTCAATCTGGCTGAATGAAGACGGCTGGCGGGTCGACATCATCGACCAGACGCGGTTGCCGCACGAGTTCGAGACCGTCACGCTGGAAACAGTTGAAGACGCCGCCCGCGCCATCGAGGTCATGCAGGTGCGCGGAGCCCCGCTGATCGGTGCAACCGCCGCCTACGGCATCTGCCTGGCCCTGCGCGAGGATGCTTCTGACGACGCGCTGGAGGCTGCCGACGCCCGCCTGAGGCGGACACGGCCCACG
>JAWVYF010000374.1:0-2508 GCA_033722845.1 Anderseniella sp.
GATGATGGGCTCGCCCGACATGTCGTCGCGCCGCTGGGTATGGGAGCAGTATGACAACCTGATCCAGTCCAACACCGCACAGATCCCCGGCGGGGACGCGGCTGTGGTGCGCATCAACGAAGACGGCAAGGCGGTTGCAACCTGCGTGGACGTGACCCCGCGCTATGTCGAGGCCGATCCCTTCGAAGGCGGCAAGCAGGCGGTGGCGGAAGTCTGGCGCAACCTGACCGCCGTCGGCGCAGACCCGATTGCCGTGACCGACAACCTCAACTTCGGCAATCCGGAAAAGCCTGAAATCATGGGCACCTTCGTGCATGCCATCAAGGGCATTGGCGAGGCCTGCCGCGCGCTCGATTTCCCTGTCGTGTCGGGCAACGTGTCGCTGTACAACGAAACCCACGGCCAGGGCATCCTGCCGACCCCGGCCATCGGCGGCGTGGGGCTCATCCCCGATGTGAGCCACATGGCCACTATTGCCTTCAAGCAGGAAGGCGATGCGATCATCCTGATCGGCGGCCACGGCACGCATCTGGGCCAGTCCATGTACCTGCGCGAAGTGCTGGGCCGCGAGGATGGCACCCCGCCCCCGGTCGACCTCGACGCCGAGAAGAAGCACGGCGACTTTGTCCGCCGCAAGATCCGCAATGGCCGCGCAACTGCCGTGCACGACATCTCCGACGGTGGGCTGGTTGCCGCATTGGCTGAAATGTCGCTGGCCTCGAAGATCGGCTGCAAGATCGAGCTGCCGCGCGAGGTGGAAGCGCACGAAGCACTGTTCGCCGAGGACCAGGCCCGGTACGTGATCACCTGCCGCCCGATGGATGCGCACCCGCTGCTGTCGGCGGCAGAAGACGCCGGCGTGCCCGCAACCCGCATCGGCACGGTCACCGGCTCGGGCTTGATCGTGATGGGCGAGGCCTCCATATCGATCAACAAGCTGCGCGAGGCACATGAGGGCTGGTTCCCCGGCTACATGTCTTCGGCCGCAGAGATGGCCTGACCTGAAGGGAGCACTGAACCCATGCCGATGTCCGGACCTGAAATCGAAGCGATGATCCGCGAGGCCCTGCCCGATGCGCAGATCGAGCTGACTGACCTTGCCGGTGACAACGATCACTGGTCGGCGACCATCGTGTCGGAAGCATTTCGCGGCAAGCCGAAGGTCAAGCAGCACCAGATGGTCTATGCCGCGCTGAAGGGCAAGATGGGCGGCGAGCTGCATGCGCTGGCGCTGAACACCAAAGCGCCGGAGTGACATAAAAGTCATCGGCGTGCCGCTGGAAAGCATTGCGCCAGCAGTGCTATATCACCACAGTCATTCTTAAACACCGGCCCTTGAACCCGGAATGGAGATAGAAATGAGCAACCCAATTCACGACTGGATCGACAACGCAGTGAAGAACAACGACGTGGTGCTGTTCATGAAGGGCACGCCCGATCAGCCGCAGTGTGGCTTTTCCGGCCGCGTTGTGCAGATGCTCGACTATCTCGGCGTTCCTTATGCCGGCGTGAACGTGCTGCAGTCAGACGACCTGCGCAACGGCATCAA
Organism: Anderseniella sp.; assembly: GCA_033722845.1. Lineage (GTDB taxonomy): Bacteria > Pseudomonadota > Alphaproteobacteria > Rhizobiales > Aestuariivirgaceae > Anderseniella. The sequence continues at coordinate 1,550 of JAWVYF010000374.1, forward strand.
GGAATTTTCCGATTGGCCGACCATCCCGCAGCTCTACGTGAAGGGCGAGTTTGTCGGCGGTTGTGACATCATCACCGAGATGTTCCAGAACGGCGAACTGAAGGACACGTTTGCCGACAACGGTATCGAGGTGTCCCCGGCCAACGAGACGGCCTGAACAGCTGAAAACCTCAAGCGGCGGGGGTGTTTGACCCCCGTCAATTGATCGCCATAACCAGTGCGCTATACTTTTGCGTCAGAGGGGAAACGCAAAAGGAGAAGGCGCATCATGTCTTACACGTTCAAGTCTGCACTCGTTGCAGCAGCATTCGCAGCCGCCGGATTGCTGACCGCAGCGGCCCCGGCACACGCTTCACCCGCTGCATCAGGCATCGCCTCGTCCGGTATAGCCGGCATTGCCGCTGATGCCAGTCAGGTGCAGAAGGTTCACCGCCGTGGCCGCCGCCACCGGCATGGCTATCATGGCGGACCGGCGATCTATTTCGGCTTCGGATCACCTTATTACTACGGGTCGCCCTACTACTACACACCGCGCCCACGCTACCGCCGTTATCGCAGCGGAGGCGGTCGTTGTGGCCAGGCGCATCGCGCCTGCGTAAGGAACTGGGGCTACGGCGGCGGCGACTATGAAGGCTGCATGCGCTACGAAGGCTGCCGCCCGCGATAAACACGCTCTCGCTGTGTCATCCCCGGGCTTGACCCGGGGGTCCAGCCTGACTCAACACCTCTGAAAAGGCTTCCAGTTCTCTGATCTGGAAGCCTTTTTCATGTGCAGCCAACGACATCGCAATCCCGATTGGCGCGAATGATAAAACCTGCTAGGGTGTTCGTTATAACAAACACCCGAACTCTGGAGGCAATCCCCATGTCCCGCACCACCTCTGGCCGCGGCCAGGTTTACGACAGCATTCTCGACACCTTTGGCAACACGCCCACCATCCGCATCAACAACCTCGCAC
>JAWVYF010000375.1:0-2498 GCA_033722845.1 Anderseniella sp.
GCATCGAAATAGATGAAATAGCGGGTGAAATGCTGCATGCCGATGCCCGCAAACGCCACGCAGATACCCACAAGGCACATCAGTCGACCAATGCTTTGTGTGGCCGGCAACATATCCTTAGTCTTCCCCGTATGCCGTCATGCCAGCTCAGACCAGCCGCTTGGACATGATGAAGGCCGGGATGTCGCTGTCGCTACCGCAACTGGCAGTCTCGCCAGTGATTTCCAGCCCGTGTGCTGCATAAAACGCAACGGCAGCACCATTCTTGCGATCCACTTCAAGCTGCAGCGACTCGGCACCGGGAAAACAGGTCTCTATTTCGGCAAACAGGTCGCGGCCAATGCCCTGACGCAGGTGATCAGGATGCACGTAAAGCTGCATGAAGTTGACGGTCTTGCGATCACCCGGACACCGCGCAAAGGCCATGCCGCCAATCACCTCGCCATTGTCTGCAACCAGCATCTCGCCATCACGGGCGGTCAGGTTGGCTCTCACCGCCTCGGTCGTATGCCAACGGGCGATGACCGGTTCGACTGCATCGGCACCATGAATTGGCACGTAAGTCGCCCGCCAGCTGGCGACGAGCAGGTCGCGCACCTTTTCTGCATCACCCGGCGCGGCAGTGCGGATGAAGAACATTCCGCTACTCGACACCCAGCTTCTGCTTGACCAGCGCGTTGACGGCCTGCGGGTTGGCCTTGCCGCCGGTAGCCTTCATCACCTGGCCAACGAACCAGCCGGCAAGCTGGGGCTTCTCGATGGCCTGCTGCACCTTGTCTGGGTTGGCGGCAATCACTTCATCAACCGCAGCCTCAATGGCGCCTGTGTCGGTGACCTGTTTGAGGCCCTTGTCCTCAACGATCTGTTTCGGATCACCGCCTTCCGTCCAGGCGATCTCGAAGACGTCCTTGGCAATCTTGCCGGAGATGGTGTTGTCGGCGATCATGTCCAGAATTGCGCCAAGCTGATCAGCCGATATCGGGCTGTCGGCAATGTCCTTGCTTTCCTTGTTGAGCCGGCCGAACAGCTCGTTGATGACCCAGTTGGCCGCCATCTTGCCATCGCGCCCCCTGGCGACGTCCTCGAACCAGGCAGCGGACTTCTGATCCATGATCAGCACTTCGGCGTCATACGGCGTCAGGCCGAAATCCTTCACCAGCCGGGCTTTCTTCTCATCGGGCAGCTCAGGCAGCGACGACCTGATTTCGTCGATCCAGCTGACCTCGATTTCAAGCGGCAGCAGGTCCGGGTCGGGGAAGTAGCGATAGTCATGGGCTTCTTCCTTCGAGCGCATGGAGCGCGTCTCGCCCTTTTTCGGGTCAAACAGCCGGGTTTCCTGATCAATGGAACCGCCGTCTTCCAGAATGTCGATCTGGCGGCGGGCTTCGTACTCGATGGCCTGGCCCATGAAGCGCATCGAGTTGACGTTCTTGATTTCGCAGCGCGTGCCCGGCTCACCACCCGGCTTGCGCACGGATACGTTGACGTCGGCGCGCAGGCTGCCCTGCTCCATGTTGCCGTCGCAGGTGCCCAGATAGCGCATGATGGTGCGCAGCTTCGACACATACGCCTTGGCTTCATCTGCCGAGCGCATGTCAGGCTTCGACACGATCTCCATCAGCGCCACGCCGGAGCGGTTCAGGTCCACAAGGCTCATGGTCGGGTGTTGGTCGTGGATGGACTTGCCTGCGTCCTGTTCGAGATGAAGGCGCTCGATGCCCACGGTCACCTGGCCACGCTCTCCCATGTCGAGCAGCACTTCACCCTCGCCCACCACAGGCTGCTTGTACTGCGAAATCTGGTAGCCCTGCGGCAGGTCCGGATAAAAATAGTTCTTCCGGTCAAACACCGAGTATGTATTGATCTCGGCATTCAGACCAAGGCCGGTGCGCACTGCCTGCTCGACGCAGAAACGATTGATGACCGGCAACATGCCCGGCATGGCTGCGTCCACCAGCGAGACGTGGTCATTGGGCTCGCCGCCATACTCGGCGGATGCGCCGGAAAACAGCTTCGACTTCGACGAAACCTGGGCATGGACTTCCAGCCCGATGATGATTTCCCAGGGCCCGGTGCCCCCCTCGATCCAGTCGGATTTGTCGGCAACGCGCGCGCAGAACGTCATGGGTAAGATGCCTTAAAAGTCAGGTGATTTGGATTGATTGCCTTGGTAGCGCGCACGGCGGCAAGCGGCAAGGGGTTACGCAACCGCACCCCGGCCAACACTTAGCCTGCTGCATGCATCCAACCGGATGATGAAGATCACTTGCCCATTAGATATTCCGCCACCGCCTGGTAGGCCGGCAGCGAAGTGGGGTCGATGAAGCCGTTCTGCGCCCGCGGATAAGAAGCCAGCCGCACCAGTACCATCTCGGCCTTGGGATCGACATAGATGGTCTGGCCGTGCACGCCACGTGCAGCATAGGCCCCATGATCGTTGTGAAGTACCCACCACTGGCTGGTGTAACTGCCGGGGCCGAAAGTCGGGAACCCGTCGC
>JAWVYF010000376.1:0-2495 GCA_033722845.1 Anderseniella sp.
CGAAGAGACCCGCGGCCATTCCGACCTTGCCCGCCGGGTACACGATGCCTACTTCGCCGGTCTGAATGAGCTTGGCAGATGGACCGCTATCGGTGAGATCGGCTACACCAACCAGCGCAACCGGCTGATGGGGATCGGGCGCTGAGTTCAAGCCCCGATGATCAGGTCAGCCGCCTTCCAACCTATCATCATGCTCGCGGCATTGGTGTTTGCCGAGACAATCTGCGGCATTACCGAGGCATCAGCCACGCGCAAACCCTCTACGCCATGAACCCTGAGGTCCGCCCCAACCACATCAAACCTGTCCTTGCCATTGCCCATCCGGCAGGTGCCCACAGGGTGATACAGCGTATCGGCGCGAGAGCGGATCAGAGCTTGCCAGTCCTCGTCACTCGTTGCTTCAGCAGAATGCAGCTCCTTGCCGCGAATGCGGTCAAACTCACCAGCCTGGAAAATCTCCCGTGCCCGCTTCACCCCTGCGATCATCCGGCGCATGTCGTCTGCGTGTGTCAGATACTGCGGGTCGATCAGCGGTGCTGCACCTGGGTCTGCCGAGGCCAGCTTGACCACCCCGCGCGAACGCGGCTTCAGCAACGCCACATGGATCGACATGCCATGACCGGGCCGCATGGTCTTGCCGTGATTGATGACAATACCCGGCGCGAAGGTCAGCTGCAGGTCCGGCGTTTCAAGTCCGGCCGAGGATTTCAGGAATGCTCCTGCCTCTGCGATGGGTGAGGTAAGCCGGCCGGTACGATCCTTGCGCCATTGCATCACCGCCTGCCGGATCATGCCGGATCCGACGCCAGAAACGCCAATGGTCTCCGGACCTGTGCGCGCAGTGTGAACCATCACGTAGTCGATGTGGTCCTGCAGGTTTGCGCCGACACCGGGCAGGTCCTGCATCACGGTAATGCCGTGCGCTTGCAAATCGCCCGCCGGTCCCAGCCCAGACAACATCAGCATCTGTGGGCTCTGGAACACGCCAGCGCACAAGATGACCTCCCTTTCGGCGTGAGCCTCGCGCCACTCGCCTTCATGAAAGTACCGCACGGCCGTGGCACGCCCACCCTTGATGACGATGCGCCCTGTCCGCGCCTTGGTGAGCACATTCAGGTTTGGCCTATGCATCACCGGCCTCAGGAAAGCATCGGCAGAAGAGCAGCGCTCACCCTCGCCAATCGTTACGGCAAACAGCCCGCTGGCTTCCTCGTTCATCTGGTCAAAGCCGTCGTGAACCGGCAGCCCATTTGCGCGGCACGCGGCCAGAAACATCTGCGTCGCCTCAAACGGGTTGTCCTGCGCCGAAACGCTCAGGCCTGCCTGCTCCAGCGCCGCGAATGCCGGGCGCACATCCTTCCAGCGCCAACCCTTGACGTCCCAGCCGTCATAGTCGCGCAGCCGGCCTCGGGTGTAGACCATCGCGTTGATGGCAGATGATCCTCCCAGACCCTTGCCGCGCGGCTGGTAGCCCTTGCGGCCGTTCAGCCCGGGTTGCGGAACTGTCCTGAAGGCCCAGTTCGAAATCGGCCATGGCAGAATGGCGGCAAACCCTGCCGGCGCTCGAATAAGGGGCGAGGTGTTGGCGCCACCTGCTTCCAGCAGCAGTACCGAGCACCCTTCGTCTTCACTAAGCCGTGAGGCCAGCGCGCTACCGGCTGAACCGGCCCCGATGATGATGTAATCTGCTCTCATTGCATGAACCTTCTGGCACGGTGCACCGTTGACCCGCAACCAGGGTTTCGCCCAACAGGGAGACAATCATGATCAACAGAAGAACTTTTATCGTAAGCCTGGCCATTGCCGCCACTTCCACACCCGTGCTGGCCCACCACGGCTGGCGCTGGACGGAAGATGGCAATTTCGAACTGACCGGCATCATCAAGTCGGCCCGGCTGGGCATGCCCCACGGCGTGCTCGAAGTAGATGCTGACGGAGAAATCTGGACCGTCGAGGCAGGCCAGCCCTGGCGGCACGAACGCGCCGGTCTTGATGAAGCCTTGCTCGTTGAAGGCACCGAGATCACCGTCTCTGGCGGCCGGTCGGCAGACGCTGAAGAAAAGCGCGTCAAGGCCGAGCGCATTACCATCGCCGGCAAACTCTACAACCTCTATCCGGACCGCAGTTGACCTTGCTGGATACGCTACTCGGCGAGTTGCAGGGCTCCGGCCTGGCGCAGGCCATGCGGCAGGCACGCTGGCTCTATCCCGCCGTTAATACGGCCCACATTCTTGGGCTGGCGACGCTGTACGGCTCGCTGGTGGTGCTTCACCTTCGCGCACCAGCTGATGCCGCTGGCGCGACAGCTGCCGGGCTGGACAAGCTGGTGACACCAGTGGCGGCATCGGGCTTTGCCATTGCCGTTGTATCCGGCGTGCTCATGTTTACCACCGACGCGGTGAAGTATGCCGGTTCCAGCCTGTTTCTCATCAAGATGGCGCTGATCCTTGCCGGGCTCGTGAATGTGGCCTGGCTGAAACGGAAAAGGGCAGCCA
>JAWVYF010000377.1:0-2494 GCA_033722845.1 Anderseniella sp.
AGTCCGAAGGACACAAAACGCGCGACCAGCGCCGGGAGTACTGGGTCCCCCGGTCAAGCCGGGGGATGACAAGGGAAGGGAGTGCGACTGAGGCATTCAGCAACCCCACCGCACAACTCCCCCCTCCGTGGCAGGGCAAGCAACGCGACAAGAGGCGAGGAGCAGCAAAGCTGTGACAGGGAGCCTCGAAAAGCATTGCGCCAGCCCGTGAACGGACGCAGGCACGGAGGTGCCTGCGGAAAACAAAGACTCCAGCGCGTGAGCAGGCACAAGAGGCGAGGAGAAGCGCAGCTTCGACCGGGACCAACACAAATCCCCGCCTCGCGCACGGCATGTGGATTCCGGCAGCTTCAATGGCTAGACTTGATCAATCACGTTTGCCCGTTGGCAGACCCGTTACGCCGGAGCCCGAAGGCATGCCCGATATTCACGCCGCCCCGCAGCAAGCGGTCGACTTTCTCAAGGCTCAGCGTTGCGACGAGATAGAACACAAGGCCCAGCGCAGCCTGCTCACTCACCTCCTCGCAACCCACGCACTGCTTGTCGCCTGGCAACGGCATGAAGACATCGCATTGGCCGGCCTGTTTCACAGCATCTACGGCACATCCCACTTCGAGCCATCCTGCCTCGATCCAACACCGGAGAACCGCAGCGCCGTTTGCGGCGTGATCGGGCCACAAGCCGAGCGGCTGGCCTTCCTGTTTTCCACGATGGACCGCAACACGTTTCTCGACAACCCGTCCGCCCGCAGCGTTCCCAGCCGCCTGTGCCCGCAACACCTGACGCTGGAACATGGTGACAGTCAGGCCTTGTGCGACATACTGCTGGCCAACCAGCTTGACCACGCCATTGCCCTCAAGGGCGCAGACCGTCCCGACAAGATCGCCGGCAAGATTGCCCCCTATTACGACTTGATTGGCGGCCACCTGTCTCAGGCGGCACGCGAAGCATATGCCGCCGCAACGGCACGGCCCTCGTAGCCGGTGGCCCACGGCAACCACCCTACCCCTTGCACCCCGGCACAGCCCCGACTAGCTTGCCGCCAACCGATCAACACCCAAGGCACATGAGCCCATGACGACCAACAAGATCTCCACCTCCGCCACGGCCCACAAGCCCGCCACCGGCGAGATCGAGCAGCTGATGCAGAAGATGCAGCAGACCCGTTCGCCCGCCGATGCCGAGGCGCTGGCCCGCAAGGCCGTGTCGCTCAAGCCCGAGCGCGCCGAGCTGCACCTGGCGCTGGCCACCGCGCTGCACATGCAGGGCAAGGCCCGCGAGGCGGAAGCTGCCTATGGCGAATGCCTCAAGCGCGACCGCAAGAATGTCCGCGCGCTCATCAACCTGGGCAGCCTGCAGGTCGATGGCGGCCAGCCGGCAGCTGCAATCAAGGCGCTCGACGGCGCGCTGTACCTGTCGCCGGACAACGCCGAAGCCCTGTTCCACAAGGGCCGCGGGCTTGGCCGCATGGGCGAGGCCGGCGAGGCACTGCAGATTTTCGACGAACTGGCAAAGAAGCAGCCCGGCAATGTCGAGGTGCTGAAGTTCCTTGCGCTGTGCCACATGGACATCGGCCACAAGACCGAGGCCGCCAAGGTGCTGTCGCGCGCTGCCGAACTGGCGCCCGATGACAAGGCCATCCAGTCGGCCATGCAGAAACTGTCGAACTGACGAAGGCCGCACCTGCCATGACCGTCATCGCCATGTGGTCCGGCCCGCGCAACATCTCCACCGCGATGATGTATGCCTTCGCCAGCCGCCCGCGCACCATCGTCTGGGACGAACCGTTCTACGCCCACTACCTGCACGAGACCGGCATCACCCATCCGATGGGTGACGCGGTGATTGCCGCCGGCGACACCGGTTATGACGCGGTCGTTGCGAAGTGCCTCGCGCCCCTGCGTGATGGTGTCGACCTGTTCTACCAGAAGCACATGACCCACCACATGCTGCCCGGCCAGGACTGGCGCTGGTGCCTTGAGGCCACCAACGCCTTCCTCATCCGCACGCCGGAGCGGGTGCTGGCCAGCTATGCCGCCAAGCGTGAAGACGTGTCGCTCGCCGATATCGGTTTTGAGCGTCAGCTGGACCTGTTCAAGCTGGTCTCGGACCATCTGGGCGAAGCACCGCCCGTTGTGGACTGCGAAGACATTCTGTCCGCACCCGCCGCCGTGCTGGAAAAACTGTGTGCCGCCTGCGGCATCGCATTCGATAACGCCATGCTCAGCTGGCCCGCCGGCCCGAAACCCTATGACGGGGCCTGGGCGCCGCACTGGTACAACGCGGTGTGGAAATCAACCGGCTTCGGTGATCCGAAAACCGGGTATCCGCCGCTCGATGCAAGTTTGCAGAAGATCGCGGACGAAGCCCGCCCGATCTATGACGAACTGGCAAGCCACCGGCTCACAGCGTGAGCCAGAAACAATCAAGGCCAGATCGCACGACCCGTGCGATCCGGCCTCGAAACTGGATTTGCCGTCCCTCGTGGAGGGCG
>JAWVYF010000378.1:0-2468 GCA_033722845.1 Anderseniella sp.
GGCAGGTGACCCAGCAACACCCGGTGGCCATGCAGTGCCCCCTTGGGCGGTCCGGTGGTACCGGAGGTGTAGATCATCAGACACGGGTCGTCGGGCTTGCTGTCGACGGCGTCGAACGTGTCTGGCATCCCGGTGCTTGCATCGTGCAGGTGAGGGGCGAAGTCCAGTTTGCCGTCGATGCAGAAGACAGCGCTCAATGCATCAAGCGACGGCCTGACTTCTGCAACGTTGTCCCGCGATGCGTGAGACATCAGCAGTGCCTTGGCACCGGAGTTCTGCAGCCGGTACTGCAGCGCCTCCACCCCGAACAACATGGCAAGGGGGACAGCGATAGCGCCCATCTTGTAAATGGCCACATGGGCGGCTGCGGTCTCGCGGCATTGCGGCAGCAGCAGGGCCACACGGTCGCCTGTGCCAACGCCTTGGGATGCAAGAAGGTTGGCAATCCGGTTTGCCATCGCCTCCAGTTCACCATAGGTGGTGCGCCGCGAAGGGCCGTCATCCATGTGTTCGATGATCGCGACCTGGTCCGGCACCCGTCTGGCCCAGGCAGAGCAGACAGCTTCGCCGATGTTGAACCGGTCCGGCAGGTCCCAGCGGAAGCCTGTTACAAGTTCGGCATAGGTCGATTTCTCATTGAGCATACTTTCGTCCCTCCAGTGTCCAATTTCTGCCGGGATGCGTGCCTAGATCAAGCGCCGATTTGCCGGACGGCATCAGGGACGGCCCCTTATCCCCGGCATGGTTATAGGTTCGTTAGGAGGTCAGGTTCTACACTTGACTCCTGACCAGACATGAAGGGTTGGGACCATGTACAGCGTAAACCGCATCGAGGACGAGGGCCTCGAACCTGATGAACGCCAGCGGAATCAAGAGTTCGCCCGCCGCCATCAGGAACTGTCGCCGGAACTGAAGGAAGTCATGCACCTCCTCAAGGCGATGGAAACCGGCAACGGCAACAAGTAAGCCGTTGCCCGGCTTGCAAGGCCGGGAAAAACCTGCAGACCGCCGTGTGCCATCGTTTGCAGATTGCAAAACGCGTTTTGCATTCTGCAAAACTGCCGTGCACTGGCCTGCCGATTGATCTTTCTAAAAATGCCGGATTGAAGCCATTTGCGCCTTGTCATGCGTGCATGGCCTCTTCCTTGCTTGGCTGCGGGCGTCAAGCAAGGTGGAGCCTTGCTGCCGGCAAGTGCCTTTCAATACCAGAGCCCGCCTGAACGGGCCTGCACTGCGGCAACACGCGCAAAGCTCCACTTCAACAGGAGAGAGCATGCGTCATGCCAGGTCACATACCTGCCATCGCACTGGATCGGCAACCGTCGCGCACTTCGCGGCTGGTTGATCGTCATCCGGTTGCGGAGAAACTGGTTTCAAAAAGCCATGACTGGGGTGAAACCCAGGTCCTGTCGCTGAGCGGCGGACACCGGGTCGAGCGCATTACGGTGTGTGCCGGCAGTATCATGCCTGCGCACTACCATCATCATCGCTCCGAGCACTGGACGATCATGAAGGGTGAGGCGGAAGTGATGCTGGGAGACGATGTGCTTGTGGTGTCGCCAGATGACAGCCTCTATGTGCCGGCTGGCGTCGTTCATGGCGTCAAGGCAGGTGCACACGAGATCGTGGAACTGGTGGCAGTCCATTTCGGCGACACGGTCAGCGATGATGACGACATGATCTCCGCCGCCTGAGCCGTGAAGGCGCCTGCTGCTCAAGCCGGCATGGCAGCCCAGTTCTCGCGCTTGCGATATATGGTGGACGGGCTGATGCCAAGAGCGTCAGCGGCTTTCGGTATGGAACCGGCAAACCGGCTGATCGCGGCCTCGATGACATCGCGTTCGATCTGCCATAGCAGCCTGCCGTCCAACATGGCTGACGATGCTTGTGTATCAGGGCATGCAGGCATGCCGAGATAATCAGGCAACATGGCGGCTTCCAGCACAGGCCCATCGTGCAGCACTATTGCCTGGCGGATCACGTTCTGCAGTTCGCGCACGTTGCCCGGCCAGTGATGGGCGTGCAGGCGCTCAACAGCGCAGTCACCGAGTGAGGTGAATTGTTTGTGCTCTTCGCGGGTGAACTGCGCAATGAAGTCCTGTGCGAGTTCGATGACATCGTTGCCACGTGCCCTCAGCGGTTTGAGTGCAACCGGCAAGACGTGCAAGCGGAAGAACAGGTCTTCGCGGAACCGGCCTTCGGCAACTTCTGTCTGCGGTGTGCGGTTGGTGGCACACACAATGCGGATGTTGACCTTGCGGACATGGGGTGAGCCGACGGGCTGGATGGTGCCGGTTTGAAGAAAGCGCAACAGCTTGGTCTGAAGGTGCAGGCCCATCTCGCAGATTTCGTCGAGGAAGAGTGTGCCGCCGTCTGCTGCTGCTGCTGCGCCTTCGCGGTCAGATATGGCACCGGTGAATGCGCCCTTCAGGTGGCCAAAGATTTCCGACTCCATTAGGTCGCGTGGA
>JAWVYF010000379.1:0-2462 GCA_033722845.1 Anderseniella sp.
ACCAGGCGCTGGCGCAGGGCATCGTCGTCAACGGTCAGGTCATCAACAATGTTGACTACAGCCTGGGCGAGCTGGCCAACATCGACCTGTACAGCCACAACCGCGACAAAGTGATCGGCGGACCCGGCGCCTTCCTGATGACGGCGAAGGACTATGACGATTTCCGCGTTGCCATCCGCCGCAAGCTGGTGCGCGAGATAATCGGACCGGTGTCGGCGACCGCGCACTAGGGTGTGCATCTTGCGGGCAGAAGGTCGATTTGTGCGCGTCTGCGTCATCGAAAATTAACCCGTTTGTCTTACTCCGGCAGTGGTGGCTGGAGAGTTTTGACAGTGAAAAGCGAGTTCACGAAAGCGCCGGAACGCGGCATTGGCATCGAGCTGTCGATCGTTGTGCCGATGTTCAACGAGGAGGACAGTATTGACCTGTTCTTTGCCCGCGTTGAACCAGTGGCGGCTGCGATCACGGCTGACTACGAGATCATCTGCGTTGACGACGGCAGCTCGGACGCGACGTTTGCCCGCCTTGTCGAACACCGCATGCGGTCCGCCAACATCAAGGTTCTGAGCCTGTCGCGCAATTTCGGCAAGGACATCGCCCTGTCGGCCGGGCTGAACTATGCCAACGGCAACGCCATCGTTCCGATCGACTGTGACCTGCAGGATCCGCCCGAGCTGATGCAGGAGATGTACCAGCGGTTGCAGGAAGGCTACGACGTGGTATTTGCCCGCCGCGCCGAGCGCGCCACCGATACGTGGCTCAAGCGGGTGACGGCAGGGCTTTTCTACAAGGTGCACAACTCGGTCGCTGACGTGGAAATTCCGCACGACACCGGTGACTTCCGGATGTTCAACCGCGACGTGCTGGAAGCCCTCAAGACGGTGCCGGAGAAAACCCGGTTCATGAAGGGACTGTTCGCCTGGGTCGGCTTCCGGCAGACCAGCGTCGAGTATGCCCGCGATGCGCGCGCCGCCGGCCAGACCAAGTGGCGCTACTGGAAACTGTGGAACTTCGCACTCGACGGCATCACCGCAGGCTCCACGCTGCCGCTGCGCATATGGACCTATTTCGGCGGGCTGATTGCGCTGTCTGCCTTTGCCTACGCCGGCTTCATTCTGGCGCGTACCTTGATTTTTGGTGTCGAGGTGCCCGGCTACGCTTCATTGATGATTGTTGTGCTGATGATGGGCGGCATCAACATCATTGCCACCGGCATTCTGGGTGAATACCTGGGCCGGGTGCACATCGAGGTTCGCAACCGCCCGCTGTACATCGTGCGTGAAGCGCACGGTCTGAACATGCAACAGGAAACGCCTCAATGGAACGAGACATCTACCTTCGCCTCGACGCCCTCCAGGACAGCCACTGGTGGTTCTGCGCGCGCCGCGATGTCATCCGCGAAACGCTGAAGCGCATCTGCCCGGACAACCGCAAGGTTCGCATTCTCGAAGCAGGCTGCGGCACTGGCGGCAACCTGAAAATGCTGTCGGCCTTTGGCGACGTGGCTGCATTCGAACCGGACCGGGAAGCGCTGGTGATGGCCGGCGCCAAGGGCGCGTACCAGCTGCAACAGGGCTCCCTGCCCGAAGGCATTCCGGCCTATGACGGAGCCTTCGACATGGTGGTGGCGCTGGACGTGCTGGAGCATGTGGAGCGAGACGTGGAAAGCCTTGCCGCGCTGCGCAAGCGGCTGGCCCCGGGTGGCCGGATGGTGCTGACGGTGCCGGCATTTCCGTTCCTGTGGAGCCGTCACGATGAAACCCACCATCACTTCCGCCGCTATACCCGCAAAAGTCTGAGCGAGGCATTTGACCAGGCAGGCTTCGAGATCGAGCACCTTACCTATTACAATTCGTTCCTGTTTCCGCTGGTGGCGGCCTTGCGGCTTGGCCGCCGCGCGCTGGGCCTGAGCGAAACTGCCGATGACCAGATGCCATCGCCTGCCGTCAACAAGGTGCTGAAGACCATCTTTTCAGGCGAGCGAAAACTGGTCAGCCGTTTCTCGCTGCCGTTCGGGGTGTCGCTGCTGGCGGTTGCCCGCAACCCCGGCGCTGAACAAGACCGGGAGTTCGTGCCCGGTGGCTAGGCTCGTCAGGCAGGGTGTGATTTATGCTGCCATCGGCCTTGCTGCCACGGCAGTGCATCTGCTTGCAGCACTGTTGCTGCACAGCCTTGCAGGGTTTGGACCGTTGAGCGCCAATGCCGCCGCCTTTGCGCTGGCCTGGAGCGTGTCCTATGCGGGCAATTATCTGCTGACCTTCGAGGCCGCCGCCCGGCACCGCCAGGCGCTGCCGCGATTCATGCTTGTCTCAGCCTTGGGGTTTGCCCTCAACCAGTCTCTCGTCTGGCTCCTGGTCCAGGTCATGAACTGGGCCTTCTGGCAGGCACTGGTGCCTGTGGTCGTCATCGTACCGCTGACCGGGTTCATCCTGTCCCGCTGGTGGGCGTTCAAGCCGGCTGAA
>JAWVYF010000380.1:0-2457 GCA_033722845.1 Anderseniella sp.
ATGGCAGCTTCCGAGCCTCGCGTGGCAATTTCGGGCTGGTGTGGGTACAGGGCAAGGGCGCCAACAACCCGGCTTATGCGCGCTGGACGCGGCGCTCGGCAGCCGCCTGGAAGCAGTTCTCCAGTGAACTTGAGGCCGCCTACGGCACGTCACTGTGTCTGCAACAGGATGGCGGCTACGACTTCTTCTTCGACGATAAGGAACTGCAGCAAACGGTAGCGAAATACGAACGCCTCAAGGCCGCGCTCGGCGGTGATTATCCGTTCGAAGTGCTGGGTCACAATGCCCTGAAAAAGGAAGAGCCCGGCATCGGGCAGGATGTCATCGGCGCTGTGCTGCATCACGAAGACGGGCACGTGAACCCGCTCAGGTTACTGCGTACGCTGGCTGTCGAGGTCCGCCGCTTGGGCGGCACGGTCAGGACCGGATGCGAGGTGACCGGCGTTACCCGGCCGGACAGCTTCAGGCTCACATGCGCCGATGGTGCGGTGGTCGAGGCCGGCAAGGTGGTGCTGGCGGCAGGGCTTGGCGCGGCAACGCTGGGGCCGCAGTTGGGGTTCAAGGCGCAGGTCCGGCCTCAACGCGGGCAGGTGCTCATAACCGAGAAGTTGCCTGGGCTGATGAAACGTCCGTCTGCCATCATCCGCCAGGTCGATGAGGGCGGTGTGCAGATTGGCGACAGCAACGAGGAGGTGGGCTTCAACGACACGACCACGCTGGAGGTCACGGCACGCATTGCGGCGCGTGCAGTCCGGGTCTATCCGGCGCTGGTCAAGGCGAAGCTGGTACGCAGTTGGGCTGCGTTGCGGGTGATGTCGCCAGACGGCCTGCCGGTCTATCAGCAATCAACTGCCATGCCGGGAGCATATCTCGTCACGTGCCATAGCGGCATAACGCTAGCAGCTGCCCATGCATTGTATCTGCCTGAGTGGCTGGAAGGCAGCGAAGATGCGCCGGATTTGGCGGCATTCAGCGAGGAGAGGTTCGATGTTCAGGCGGGTTGAGCAGGGTGGGCCGGACACCTGTGAAGTTGTGTTCAACGGCAGAAAACTGGCATTGCCTCGCCACACCAATCTCGCAGCCAGCCTGCTGGCGGCGGGCATCATGAGTTTCCGTAAAACACAGGTCAGCGGCTCCCCGCGCGGGCCGTATTGCATGATGGGCGCATGCTTTGACTGTCTTGTGAAGATCGATGGCGAAACACGCCAGGCCTGCATGGAGACAGTGCGGGACGGGTTGATGATCGAACAGGTGCATGGCGAGGCCGGTTTCGATGAGTGAGTATGACATTGCAGTCATCGGCGCGGGTCCCGCCGGTATGGCCGCGGCAGCGCAGGCCGCGGGCCTGGGGGCCAAGGTTTTGCTGCTGGACGAGCAGGAAAGCCCCGGTGGGCAGATCTACCGCCACATCGAACATGCGGGCGATGAACAGCTTCGTGTGCTTGGGAAGAGCTACGAGGCCGGGCAGTTATTGCTGCGGGATTTGTGCGAAGCGCCGGTTGAACACGTCCGCCGGGCCACTGTCTGGATGGTTGGCAAGGATGGCGGGATCGCCTGGTCGGTAGACGGAAAAGCCAGCAAAACCAACGCGAAGCGCGTCATCATTGCGACCGGCGCGCTGGAACGGCCTGTGCCGGTGCCGGGTTGGACCTTGCCCGGCGTAATGACGGCGGGGGCTGCGCAAATTCTGCTGAAACAGTCGGGTCTGGTGCCGCAGCGCGCGGTGCTGGCCGGGTCCGGTCCGCTGCTGTATCTGCTCGCCAGCCAGATGATCACCGCGGGTGCAGCGCCGCTGGCGCTGGTCGAGACCAATTCGATGCGCGATGTGTTTGCGGCGGCGTTGAAGCTGAAGCCAAACCGCACCACCGCAAGCTACCTGAAGCAGGGCGTGAAGTTGCTTGCCGCCATCAGAAAGGCCGGCGTTCCGCGCTACAGTGCAGCGCAAAATTTGCGGGTTGAAGGCGAGGGCATGGCAGAAGCTGTCAGCTTCAACTGCGGGGCAAATGCTCACCGGATTTCTTGCGACTTTGTTCTGCTTCATCAAGGGGTTGTGCCCAATACGCAGATCACCCGCAGCCTTGGTCTGGACCATGATTGGGACAAGCAACAACGTTGTTTTCGGCCGGTGACGAACCGCTGGGGGCGGGCCTGCGAGACGATTTATGTGGCCGGGGACGGAAGCGGAATTGGTGGGGCGAAGGCGGCAGAACTGCAAGGCCGGCTTGCAGCTCTTGATGCGGCGGCGAGCTCGGGGCTTATCGGCAAAAGCGAGCGCGATGACAGGGCTGATCCGATGCTGCGCGAGCTGGCCGGACAGTTGTCGGTGCGTGGCTTTCTGGAGTGCGCCTATGCGCCATCTGAACAGGTTCTTGCACCTCATGACGACACGATCATTTGCCGCTGCGAAGAAATTACTGCTGGAGATATAAGGGGGTACGCCAAGCTCGGGTGCAAGGG
>JAWVYF010000381.1:0-2436 GCA_033722845.1 Anderseniella sp.
GTCGAGATCGGTGGAAAGCCGGTCGATGAAACAGCCACATACAGGTTGGCAACGTCTGATTTTCTGGCCCGTGGTGGAGACGGGTATACGGCGCTTCAGGAGGCGTCCGTACTGGTTGGCGATACTGATGCGCGTCTGCTGACCGATGTGGTCATTGAGCATCTGGCAGGTCAATCGACGGTGGGTGCAACCATCGAAGGGCGCATCCTGGTTGGCCGCCAGGCGCAGCCGCAGTAACCCGCAAGCAGCGCCAATGAAAACGGCGCCCCGGAACACTCCGGAACGCCGCAATTTGTGAAGTGCCTTTGGCTGATGATCAGGCCAGGTCGAACCGGTCTGCGTTCATCACCTTGGTCCAGGCAGCCACGAAGTCCTCGACGAACTTCTTCTCGTTGTCGGCCTGTGCGTAGACTTCCGACAGGGCGCGAAGCTGCGAGTTGGAGCCGAACACCAGGTCCACGCGGGTGCCGGTCCACTTGGTCTTGCCCGACTTGCGGTCAATGCCTTCATAGACCCCGTCTTCGCCAGATACCGGCTTCCATTCGGTTGCCATGTCGGTCAGGTTGACGAAGAAGTCGTTGGTCAGCGCCTGCTTCTTCTTGGTGAAGACGCCGTGCTTCGACTTGCCGGTGTTGGCACCCAGCACACGCAGGCCGCCCACCAGCACCGTCATTTCAGGTGCGGTCAGCGTCAGCAGCTGTGCACGGTCCACCAGCAGCTCTTCCGCAGACACGGTGAACTTCTTCTGCTGGTAGTTGCGGAAGCCATCCGACAGCGGTTCCATGACCGAGAAGCTTTCCACATCGGTCTGCTCCTGGGTTGCGTCGGTGCGGCCCGGCGTGAACGGCACCTTGACCTTGTGACCGGCCTTGGCGGCAGCGGCCTCAACGGCAGCACAACCACCCAGCACGATCAGGTCAGCCATGGAGACCTGTTTGCCAGCCTTCTTGTTGGCCTTGTTGAACTTGGCCTGGATCTCTTCCAGCGCCTTGAGCACCTTGGCCAGCTTCTTCGGCTCGTTGACGTCCCAGTCCTTTTGCGGGGCCAGGCGAATGCGGGCGCCGTTGGCACCACCACGGTTGTCCGAGCCACGGAAGGTCGAGGCAGACGCCCAGGCGGTCGACACCAGATCGGAGATAGACAGGCCGGAAGCGAGGATCTTTTCCTTCAGGTCCTTCACATCCTTGGACGATACCTGCTTGTAATCTGCTTCCGGAATCGGGTCCTGCCAGATCAGGTCTTCAGCCGGCACCTCAGAGCCCAGATAGCAAGCCTTCGGGCCCATGTCGCGGTGGGTCAGCTTGAACCACGCGCGGGCAAAGGCCTCGGCGAACTCGGCCGGGTTGGCGTGGAAGCGGCGCGAGATCTTCTCATAGTCCGGGTCCATGCGCATCGCCATGTCGGCGGTGGACATGAAGATCGGCACCTTCTTCGCCGGGTCGGCCGCATCCGGTGCCATGTCTTCCGGATCGATGTTCTTCGGCGTCCACACGTGTGCGCCAGCCGGGCTCTTGGTCAGCTCCCAGTCATACTTGAACAGCACATCGAAGTAGCCGTTGTCCCACTGGATCGGGTTGGACGTCCAGGCACCTTCAAGGCCGGAGGTGATGGTGTCACCGCCCTTGCCGGACTTGTAGTCGGACAGCCAGCCGAAGCCCATGGCCTCGATCGGAGCAGCTTCAGGCTCGGGGCCAACGTGGGAAACGTCGCCGGCGCCATGCATCTTGCCAAAGGTGTGACCGCCGGCGGTCAGCGCCACGGTCTCTTCGTCGTTCATCGCCATGCGCGCAAAGGTTTCGCGGATGTCGTGAGCTGAAGCCTTCGGGTCCGGGTTGCCGTCGGGGCCTTCCGGATTGACGTAGATCAGGCCCATCTGAACGGCGGCCAACGGGTTCTCCAGATCGCGGTCCCCGCTATAGCGGCTCTGCTCGTGGTCCGTGGTGGCCAGCCAGGCGTCTTCACGGCCCCAGTAGATGTCTTCTTCCGGCTCCCACACGTCAGCGCGGCCGCCGCCGAAGCCGAACGTCTTGCCGCCCATCGACTCGATGGCCACATTGCCGGCCAGGATCATCAGGTCTGCCCAGGAAATCTTGTTGCCGTACTTCTGCTTGATCGGCCACAGCAGGCGGCGTGCCTTGTCCAGGTTGCCGTTGTCCGGCCAGGAGTTGAGAGGCGCAAAACGCTGCGTGCCGGAGCGCGCGCCACCGCGGCCGTCCGCGGTGCGATAGGTGCCTGCAGAGTGCCAGGCCATGCGGATGAACAGGCCGCCATAGTGGCCATAGTCAGCCGGCCACCAGTCCTGGCTGTCGGTCATCAGCGCCGTCAGGTCCTTCTTCAGCGCCTTGAGGTTCAGCTTCTTGATCTCTTTCGCGTAGCTGAAGCTGTCGCCCATCGGGTTGGACAGCGCGGTGTTCTGATGCAGCATCTTGAGGTTGA
>JAWVYF010000382.1:0-2422 GCA_033722845.1 Anderseniella sp.
CCTCGACAACAAGGAGCTTGTTGCCGGTTCGACGCTCTACCTGCCTATCCACGTTGACGGCGCATTGTTCTCCTGCGGTGATGGGCATGGTGCCCAGGGCGACGGTGAAGTCTGCGTGACGGCAATCGAGACCGCATTGCAAGGGACGTTCCGCCTATCTGTACGCGATGACCTGCAACTGAGCTATCCACGCGCCGAGACGCCGACACATGTCATCACCATGGGCATGCACGAAGACCTGGACAGGTGCGCAGAAATGGCTTTGCGCGACATGATTGCGTGGATCGTTGCGCAGACGGGATTGAGCAGGGAGGATGCCTACATGCTATGTTCGCTGGCAGGCGATCTTCGCATCACCCAAACCGTGAACGGCAACAAGGGCGTTCACATGATGGTGGCGAAGACACTTCTGGAAGCAAAGGCTGCTTGAGCCGGGGTGGGGTGGCATGACGATATCAGTTGCGATAATTGGCTTGGGAATCATGGGCCGGAGGATGCTGGAGCACATGGGATTGCACGCCAGCTATACTCCTGTTGCGCTTTGGGATCCCAACCCTGAGGCCTGCAGTGCAGCGCAGGCACTTGCCCCCGGTGCAAGCATTACTGCTTCTGCGGAAGACGCGATTGCAGCTGCCGATCTCGTTTACCTCGCTTGTCCGCCGGTGCCGCGCAAAGCATATGCCCTTGCTGCGGCCGCCGCCGGAAAGGCCGTGTTTCTCGAAAAGCCGCTCGGCGTGGATATCGTACAAAGCGAAGCGCTGGTTGCAGGCCTCAAGGCGCATGGGGTGCCAACGGCTGTCAACTTTACGCAGGCTGCAGGACCAGCCCTGACCGGCGTTGCCGAGGCTGCCCGCAGCGGTGCCCTGGGCGAAGTCGTTGGTGCGGACATCGTGGTGAACTATTCGGCCTGGCCTCGTGCCTGGCAAAGGGATGCAGACTGGCTGAGGTTTCGAGAAGAAGGCGGCATGACGCGTGAGGTGATCTCGCATTTCCTGTTCTTCTCGGAGCGCATTCTGGGCCCCTTGTCGGTGGTCTGGGCGCGCCCGTCCTATCCGGATGATCCGGCTCTGTGCGAAACCCACATGCTGGCCAGGCTGGAAACCGCAGACGCGCGGCCTGTCACCATCATGGCCAGCGTCGGTGGTGCCCAACCAGACCGGCAGGAACTTACCATCAAGGGTTCATCAGCCAGCCGCCGCATTACCGACTTCTATGTCGATGCGATTTCAGATGGAGGGCCCTTCGTTGAACTTGAAAGGGCGCCGGGAGATCCACGCGCAGTCAGCTTGAAAGCTCAACTGGACGATCTTCTGCTGTGCATTGACGGCAAGCCCAACCGGCTTGCAACACCGGAAGAAGCCTTGCGCGTCCAGATACTGGTCGAAACCATGCTGCAGGGGAAAACCTGAATGGTTGCCGCGGTTGACTTGTTCCATCGGTTTTTTTGAACAGGTCAGAGCCCCATTGCCGCTCCGTCCTTGCGCGGGTCGGACCCGGCCACGTAGCCACGCTTCGGCAGGCGGTGGATGAGCTGTGCACCGCCAAATCCGAAGGCGTTGTCAGGCGTCTCAAGGCTTATGGCGTGTCCCAAGTTGTGGAGGCTTTCTATGGTAGATGCGGGCAAGGTGGTTTCACACGCCACGCCCAGCCCTTCGGTCACTCGCCACCGGGGCGCATCTGCAGCCATTTGGGGATCCTGGCCGAACAGTTGTGTGCGCAATACCATTTGCAGGTGGCCTTGCGCCTGCATTGGTCCACCCATGACACCGAAGCTCATCAACGGGTCTTTGCCCTTCATGACGAACCCCGGAATGATGGTGTGAAACGGCCGCTTGTTCGGACCAACAAAATTCTGGTGAGCTGGGTCCAGGCTGAAGCCTGCTCCCCTGTTTTGAAGAGAAACGCCAGTGCCCGGCACCACCACGCCTGACCCAAACCCGGCATAGTTCGACTTGATGTACGAGACCATCATGCCGGACGCATCGCATGCCGTCAGGTATACCGTGCCGCCATCCTTTGGCGCGCCTGCATGGAAGTCAGTGGCCTTGTCCCGGTCAATCTCTCTCGCACGGCTTGCCAGATAGCCGTCATCAAGCAGGTCAGCCACGGTGATGGCCTTCATGTGCTCCAGGTCGGCGACGTAGCTTTCAGTGTCCCTGAGCGCCAACTTCATCGCCTCGATCTGCAGATGCATGGCTTGCGGGTCGTCTGCACCCAGATCGCGGATGCCGGTGTTGGACAAAATGCCCAGCGCCATCAGTGCGGCAATGCCTTGCCCGTTGGGCGGTATTTCGTGCAGTGCCACATCATCAAACTCACGCGAGATGGTGCCGCACCAGTCAGCCTTGTGACTTGCCATGTCGGCAACGCTCAGCGCGGCGCCGTGGGCTTTGGCATAGGCTGCGATCTCCTCTGCAATCAC
>JAWVYF010000383.1:0-2419 GCA_033722845.1 Anderseniella sp.
ATGCTCCACGCCATGCGCGATGCCGTGCTGGAAACCGGGGCCGACGTGGCGCTGGGCTTTGATGGCGACGGCGACCGCTGCGGTGTGGTCGATAATGAAGGCAACGAGATTTTCGCCGACAAGGTGGGCGTGATGCTGGCCCGGTTCATGTCCGCCGAGCACCCCGGTGCGCAGTTCGTGGTCGATGTGAAGTCGACCGGTCTGTACATGACCGATCCGGTGCTTCAGGCGCAGGGCGCGCGCACCGACTACTGGAAGACCGGCCACTCCTACATGAAGCGGCGCACCAACGAGCTTGGTGCCATCGCGGGCTTTGAGAAGTCCGGCCACTACTTCCTGCGCGAGCCTTATGGCCTTGGTTATGATTGTGGGCTGGCGTCGGCCATCGCGGTGCTGCGCATGCTCGACCGGCAGCCCGACAAGTCGATGGCGGACCTTTATCGCGACCTGCCGCAGACCTGGGGCTCACCCACCATGTCGCCCCACTGCGCAGACGAAGAGAAATACGGCATCGTCGACAAGGCGGTGAAGCACTTCCAGAAGATCGCTGCCGATGGCGGCAAGCTGGCCGGCCAGCCAATCCGCGAACTGGTCACGGTCAACGGCATCCGCATCGTTTTGCAGGATGGCACCTGGGGGCTGGTGCGCGCATCTTCCAACAAGCCGGAGCTGGTGGTGGTGTGCGAAAGTCCGACATCCGAAGACATGATGAAGGCCATGTTCAAGGCCATCGACATGCACCTCAGCGATTATCCGGAAGTCGGCGAGTACAACCAGAAGATCGCTTGAGCGCGCCGGTCAGGGCAGTATCTCGACACCTTCCGCAGAGGCCGCCTTGCGCAATTGCCGATCCAGCGTTGCCAGAGACAAGTCCATCCGGATGGCGAGTTCGAGGTAGGCTGCGTCATAGGAGGTCAACCCATGCCGGCGGGCGAGTGTGGTGATCTCCAAAAGGCTCGCTGCTGATGAGGCGGGATCGACTTCAATCGGCAGTTTCTGAAAAAGGTCCAGCCGCTCATTCACGCGGGCTGCATCAATGCGCTTGCGGCGCTCCGCCTGCAACAGCACGTTGGTGATTTCAAGCAGCCAAAGCGCGGGCACCAATGCACCCTGCTCAAGGACTTGCGCCTGCAAAGCATCTGCTCCGGCATCCTGCTCATCCTCGAAGAGCCAGGAGACGGCGACAGAGCAATCCAGCACAAGAGCACTCAACGCCGCCCCTCGTCCCGCAGGCTCTTCCAGTCCAGCCCGTCGAGACGGGACTGGGCTCGCAGGGTCTTCAACTTGTCGAATGCGGCACGAGCAGCATCGGTTCGCGTGCGGGAGGCAGGGACCAGCCGGGCCACGGGCTTGCCGCGCCGGGTAATAAGGATTTCCTCGCCCCGGCTTGCCAGCTCCAGCAGTTCCGACAGATGCGTCTTGGCTTCAAAAGCGCCAACTTCCTTCATGAATGGCCTTAATAAACTAGTTGATCAACCAGTTTAATATAGTGACACAGGCGCAAATGCGCAATCCCTCCACGGCAGGGCAAGCAATGCCACAAGAGGCGTGGAGGAGCGAAGCTCCGACAGGGAGATTCACCAAGAGGCGTGGAGGAGAGAACGCGCAGCAGGCGCGTTGTCTCCGACAGGGATCCAGTTCAGTGCAAGATCTGGCTGAGGAACAGCTTGGTGCGATCCGACTTCGGGTTGGTGAAGAACTCTTCCGGCTCGTTCTGCTCGACGATCTGGCCTTCGTCCATGAAGATAACCCGGTTGGCGACCTGGCGCGCGAAGCCCATTTCGTGAGTCACGCACAGCATCGTCATGCCGGTCTCGGCCAGGTCCACCATCACCTCGAGCACTTCCTTGATCATTTCCGGGTCGAGCGCCGAGGTCGGCTCGTCGAACAGCATGATGCGCGGGTTCATGCACAGTGAGCGCGCGATGGCCACGCGCTGCTGCTGGCCGCCCGACAGCTGGCCGGGGTACTTGTGCGCCTGCTCGGGGATCTTGACCTTCTCCAGAAAGCCCATCGCAATCTCTTCGGCTTCCTTCTTGGGCATCTTGCGCACCCAGATCGGCGCCAGCGTGCAGTTCTCCATGATGGTCAGGTGCGGGAACAGGTTGAAGTGCTGGAACACCATGCCCACCTCGCGGCGGATCTCGTCGATCTTCTTCAGGTCATCGGTCAACTCGATGCCATCAACAATGATCTGACCCTTCTGGTGTTCTTCCAGCCGGTTGATGCAGCGGATCAGCGTGGACTTGCCCGAGCCGGACGGCCCGCAAATCACGATGCGCTCGCGCCGCGCCACGCTCAGGTTGATATCGCGCAGCACGTGAAAGGGGCCGAACCATTTGTTGAGGCCGGTGATCTCGATGATCGGCCCGTTGGCCTCGGCAGCTTGCGTGGTCTCTGCAGTCGACATGGCGGTCTC
>JAWVYF010000384.1:0-2418 GCA_033722845.1 Anderseniella sp.
GCCGCGGCTGTTGACCAGCACGATCCGCCGCCGCCCGCTGTGCGCGCTTGCGCTGTCCGTCTTGCTCACGCCCTTGACCGAAGCCGCAGCTTCCTCGGCCTCAGCAGCAAGTGCTGCCAGCTCGTCAGCCTGCTTCATGACACCGTCATCAAGCTCGAGGTCCGCCCCATCGACCGGGCCGGACGACGGGTCGAGCAGCCCCAGGCTCGGGTCGGGAGGTGCAATCTTCGCCATGGCGACGGCGCGTTCAGCCATGGTGGTCATATCATCGGCAGAGCGGACCGCCCCGGACACGACGGCGCTCGCCTTGTTGAGGAAGACGCGCAGGCCGAAATCCTGCGTCTCGGAACGCTCGACCTCGTCGGTCTTGCCATTGCGCGTCTTGACGCTGAGGCCGTCCGCCTCGACCGCCAGCACGTCAGCCTCGTCGGCCCCTGCCTTGCGGGCAGCGTCGAGCAGTTGGGCTGCCATGTCGTGAACGGTTGAGTTGCTCATGTGGATATCCTGAACACGCTGTCGAGAACAGCAGCGATGAAAATGATCAGACCGAAGTCACGGTTGGACCTGAACAGCTTGAGGCAGCGGCCCGAGTCGTCAATGTCCAGCAGGGACATCTGCCATGCTGCATGCAGTGCTGCACCGGCCACCCCGGTAAAGAAAATCACCCCGGCTCCTGCCATCCAGCCGGCCGAGCCAATCAGCACCAGCGCAAGGCCGAAGAAGAATGCCAGCCATTTGGGCGTCGCCGCGCCGAACTTCAAGGCGGTCGACTTCACCCCGATCAGGAGGTCGTCTTCCTTGTCCTGGTGGGCATAGATGGTGTCGTAGGCAAGCGTCCACGAGATGCCACCCAGATACAGCGCGACCGAGGCCCATTCCACCTGGCCGCGCACAGCGGCCCAGCCCAGCAGTGCGCCCCAGTTGAAGGCGATGCCGAGAAACACCTGCGGCCAGTAGGTAAACCGCTTCATGAACGGATAGATGGCAACGGTTGCCAGCGACAGCACGCCGAGCGCAATGGCGTACCAGTTGAACTGAATGAGCACCAGAAAGCCGGTCAGCGACAGGGCGATCATGAATATCTTGGCGGCCTTCACTGATACCTGACCCGATGGAATGGGCCGCGACCGGGTACGCGCCACCGATCCATCGAAGTCGCGGTCGACGATGTCGTTGAAGGTGCAACCCGCCCCGCGCATGACGATGGCGCCGATCAGGAACAGGACCAGATACCAGATGTTGGGAAGCCCGCCACCTGATGCGCTCTGCGACAACGCAATGGCCCACCAGCCCGGCAGCAGCAGCAGCCACCAGCCAATCGGCCGTTCCAGCCGGGCCAGCCGGGCAAACGGCCGCCAGCTTTCCGGCAGCAGCCGGTCGGCCCAGTGCTCGCGCACGGCATCGGCCACGCGGCCCTTTGGTTCGGATGTCTCACTCATGTCCGGCCCAGTGTTTACGTGAATCGGCGTGGCAATGAAAACACGTTTTGAAGTTGCATGAAGCACGTCTGGCGCGATAGCTGATGTGCCATGAGCAAGTCGCAAGGGCGGGTGCCGCGCCTGTACATCGATACTGATCTGAAGCCCGGCCAGGAAATCGGCCTGCCGCGTGAGGCTTCGCACTACCTTGTGACGGTGATGCGGCTTGTAGAGGGCTCAGAGGTGCGCCTGTTCAACGAGCGCAATGGCGAATGGCGTTGCACCATTGCCAGCGCTCACCGCAAGGCTGCTGCCGTGACGCCGCACGAGTGCCTGCGCGATGCAGTGCCTCCGCCGGATATCGATTACCTGTTTGCTCCCCTCAAGAGCGCCCGGCTGGACTACCTGGTCCAGAAGGCCACCGAAATGGGCGTACGCCGTATTCGCCCCGTCATCACCCGGCACACGGTGGCAGAGCGGGTAAAGACGGACCGGATGCGCGCCAACGCCATCGAGGCGGCGGAACAATGCAACATGGTCTGGGTGCCCGAGGTACACGAGCCGGTGAAGCTGGCAGATGCGCTGGCCGGGCTTGAGCCGGGGCGGACGTTGGTTTTTTGCGATGAGGCGGCGGAAACAGCCAATCCGGTGGACGCGCTGAAGGTTGTTAAAACCGGTCCGCTGGCCGTGCTGCTGGGGCCTGAGGGTGGCTTCTCCGATGATGAGCGCGCGATGATCCGCTCTGTGCCGGGCTGTGTCGCGCTGTCGCTCGGCCCCCGCATCATGCGGGCAGACACGGCAGCTGTTGCCGTGCTGGCGCTGGTGCAATCCACCCTGGGGGATTGGGGCTGATGACAAGAATCTTTGACTTGCCCAAAATACGTCCCGCGCGCTAGACCGGGCGTCCCGAAAAATGGAACATCCGGTGCTGGCCAATGGGGCGCCGGAACAATGGGTGGAAACCGGCCATGAGTGTTGCAGTTCCCGACAATGAGGAAAC
>JAWVYF010000385.1:0-2408 GCA_033722845.1 Anderseniella sp.
AGAAAGGTGAAGGCTGTTTCTGATGTTAGTGGCAGCGTATATGAAATCACTGTAATGGAACCTGGAGCGAAGACCACAAAACAAGAGGTTGAGGTCAAGGTCATCGATGGCGGTGGGCGTACGCTGACACCGGGCTTCATCGAAAACCATGCGCACCTGATGTTAATGGGGCCGTCGATTGCTTCGATGGAGACAAACTCGACCTGGGAGGATTTCGCCATCCACGGCGCGCGCATGGCCGAGATGTACCTGATGCAGGGCTTCACGACAGTGCGTGATGCCGGCGGTGCCAATGGCGGCCTGCGGCGGGCCATCGATTCAGGCCAGATCGTCGGGCCGCGGTACTATCCGTCCGGCGCCTTTCTCGGTACGAGGGGCGGGCATGCCGACTTCGGGTCTTTCACCAGTCCACCAGGTTCGCCAACGAATTTCAGCCGTTTAAACATGGCACAGGAAGTCCACGGTGTTGACGACGTCTACAAATACGGTCGCAACAACGTCCGCATGGGGGCTACGCAGCTCAAGTTCATGATCTCCGGCGGCGTCGTGTCGGCCTTCGACCCGTGGCAGCTTCTTGCCGGATCGCCGGAAGAGATTGCAGCCGCTGTGCAGGTCGCCAACGAATACGGCAGCTATGTGATGTCGCATGCCTACCGCAAAGAGGCCATCATGAACGCACTGAATGCCGGCGTTAAGTCGATCGAGCACGGCTTCAGCTTCGATTGCGAGATCGCAGAGGTAATGAATAAGAAGGGCGTCTACATCACCACGAACCTGACGGCCTTCGATCCTGGGCTACTGACAATCCCGGCTGTCGCCAACCAGCCGTCGAGCCTGGCCAAGGCGAAGTCGGCATCTGCGACCTTCGCAAACTACATCCCCAACATGAAGAAATGCCCGGTCAAGCGCGGATTCCAGACAGACTGCGTCGGTTCCGTCCAGGCCTGCAACATCCAGATCGCCTATGAGAAGCACCTCAACAACGAGTTTTTCGGGCCCTACCAGTCGCTTGTTACGTTGACGTCAATCGGTGGTGAGATTGCTGCGCTGTCCGGCGACTTCATGAACCCCTATACCGAGGGCAAGCTCGGCGTGATCGAGGAAGGCGCCTATGCCGATATCCTTATCGTCGACGGCAATCCGCTGGAGGATTTTTCTGTGGTTGGTACCGGTGACAAATGGTTCGGTGCGGATCCTCGTCCGGAAAGCCCCGAGACGATCCGGATCATCATGAAGGACGGCAAGATCTACAAGAACACGCTTTGAACCTGAACCGTCGCGGGCGGCAGCATAAGCTGCTGCCCTGGCAGCTCATCCTCGAGATAAAGACAAAGATATGCGTTTAACTGCCCTTTTTATCTACGCCATTGCGATCATGCTTGCTGCTTCGCCTGCTAATGCAGGCGAACTCGTGCCTATGGACTGGCCAGGACTCGTTGACCAGTCGGTACAGGATTACGATGACCCTTACCGAGACCTGTCACAAGAGCAGCTGGTTAAGTTTATTACGGTTGCCCGCCTGCGTGAAAAGGCAGAACAAGGTGAATCCATCGACAAAGAGCAGCTCGATCTAAAGACTGCTTCTCTGACCGAGCAAGGCATCGATGTTGATGATCTGATTGCCCAGCGCTGGATCGTGGCCGAGCGACGTGAACGCGCTGCCGTTTCAGGCAACAAGGCAGTCGACGGCCGCGAAGTTGTATTGTCCGGTTTCGTGATTGCCGCACCCGCGGATGCTGACGGCACATCAACAGCCTACCTCGTCCCGGAACGTGGTATGTGCAGCCATATGCCGCCACCGCCGCCAAACCAGATGGTTCGACTGCGATTGCCCGACAACTGGCGGCCCAATGCGATATACCAGCCGGTCCAGGTCTCGGGACTACTGTCGATCGACCCCACTACTCGTACAATCCTGGTAGTCGACGGGCTGGTGCCAATGCATGCGACGTTTAGTATGGATGTGTCGAATATCGATAAGCTGGGCTTTTACAACAATTAACCGAAGGAGATTAAAAGTGCTGCAAAAGTTACCCTTGCGATTGCTTGCCTTAGTGATCTTGCTGATTGGTTTTCATTTTCCCATGGCTTCCTTGGGGAGTGAAAATTCATCACAGGTCCTGTTCAAGAACGTCAACATCTTCAACGGCACCGAGGACCGGCTGTACGAGAACCACCAGGTACTGGTCGAAGGCAACCTGATCAAGGCGATATCGGCCGGCGAGATTCAGACCCGCGACGATGCCAACGTTATCGACGGCGGCGGACGCACGCTGATGCCGGGAATGATCGACGCGCATACCCACCTCTACCTGAATATCGCCGGCGGCGTGCCCAACATGGAAAAAGCGACCTGGGAACAAATCGGCTCGCGTTCGGTGCACATGGCGGTGAACTACCTGCTGGAC
>JAWVYF010000386.1:0-2400 GCA_033722845.1 Anderseniella sp.
ACCCGCATCATCTCGCCAGCCGTCCGCTGTCACTTCATGCTAGGGGTCAGATGCAGCTTGTGCAACGGCGATGGCACCAGCCCGCCAACCATTGCGGCAAATATCGCCCGCCCGCCGGCAGGCATCGCGAACCAGCGCCAACAGCCGGCTGTCAGACTGGTAGAACGGCATAACGAGGGCTAGCCTAGACCGCCTCACCACACGCTGAGCGAAACCGCCGCACGGTTTCTGCCATGCCATGGATCAGCGCGTCTGCCGTCAGGCCATGGCCGATCGACACCTCGTCAATGAACGGCACACGCGCCACCAGCGGCGGCAGGTTTTCAACCGTCAGGTCATGGCCCGCATTGACGCCAAGCCCGGCATCGCGAGCCGCCTCTGCTGCCGCCTGCAACTTGTCGAGCTCACGCGCCTGAGCCACCGGATCGTCATGAGTGCCGCCATAGGGACCGGTGTAAAGCTCCACCCGGTCAGCACCGGTGTCGCGCGCAATGGTGATGGTCGAGGCATCGGCATCAGCGAACAGCGAAACCCGCGCGCCCATGCCCTTCAGCCGCGCGACAACGGGTTTGAGGAAGTTGTGCTTCGCTGCAAAATCCCAGCCATGATCGGATGTTGCCTGCGCCGGGTCATCCGGCACCAGCGTGACCTGGTGGGGCATCGCCTCGGCGACAATCTCTTCAAGGCGCTCGTCCGGATAGCCCTCGATATTGAACTCGGTGCCTGGAAACTCTTTCACCAGCCTCGCCAACGGCACGACATCCGACCTGCGGATGTGACGCTCATCCGGCCTGGGATGAACGGTAATGCCATAGGCTCCGGCTTCAAGGGCAATGCGCGAAATGCCCACCACCGATGGCCACGGCAAATCGCGCCGGTTCCTCAGCTGCGCAATCGCATTGACGTTGACCGAGAGCTTGGTGGTCAAATTTTCAAGGCCTCCGAGCCGCGGCTGATGGCGGTTACGCCGGTGCGCACCACTTCCTGCAGGCCCAGCGGTTCCATAAGCGTGATGAACTGCTCCACCTTGCGCGTCTTGCCGGTCAGCTCAAACACAAACGAGTTGTTGGTCACGTCCACCACGCGAGCCCGAAACGCATCTGCCAGACGCAACGCTTCCACACGATGCTCGCCCTCGCCGCGCACCTTGATCAGTGCCAGCTCCCGCTCGATAGCCTCGCCAATCACCGTCAGGTCAGCGACCGAGTGAACCGGCACCATGCGCTCAAGCTGTGCCTTGATCTGGGTAAGCACTTCTGCCGTGCCGGACGTGACGATAGTGATGCGCGAGACATGCGCCTCATGCTCGGTCTCCGACACCGTAAGGCTTTCGATGTTGTAGCCCCGGCCAGAAAAAAGGCCGATCACACGGGCCAGCACACCCGGCTCGTTGTCCACCACAATGGATAGTGTGTGGGTTTCGATCGGGTCTTTCTTCTCTTCAAGGAAGTAGGCCGAAGCCGGCTGAGATGCAGTCATGATCCAACAGTTCCCTCTTTCGCAACACCGCCGGACCGGCCCCGAAGACCCAGTCCACCGCGTGCAATGACAATGCCTAGTACGATTAGCGCCAGTGCGGCAAGCGCATTGAAGCCGGGCCGCTCCGCCAGCAAAGCAGCTGACCACAGCACGCCAGCCACCGGCACCAGCAAGTTGATCTGGCCAAAGAAGCTCGCCCCGGCCCTGCCTATAATGGCGAACATGATAAGTGTTGCCAGTGCGGTATGCACAATTCCAAGCCCTGCCACCATCGCCCACGACAACCAGCCCGCATCAATGTCAAACGGCCGCTCGGCAACGAACGCCATCGGCAGCACCATCAGCGCAGCAAACGCCATGACGCCAGCCACCGTCGCCAACCGATCACGCACCATCATGCGCCGCACCAGCACTGCGTTGAAGCCATAGCACGTGGCCGCGCCCAGCAGCGCCAGCTGGCTGATGAGACTGTCCGTCAGCCCGTTCAGCGCTT
This sequence comes from Anderseniella sp., assembly GCA_033722845.1. Taxonomy (GTDB): domain Bacteria; phylum Pseudomonadota; class Alphaproteobacteria; order Rhizobiales; family Aestuariivirgaceae; genus Anderseniella. The sequence goes on from JAWVYF010000386.1 coordinate 1,973, forward strand.
CCGGTCCGACCAGCACCACCAGCCCAATGAAGCCGGTCACCATGCCAGCCGCCTTGCGCGTATTGATGGTCTCGTCCGCGGTAAAGAAATGCGCCACGACGATGGTGATCAGCGGCATGATGCCCATCAGGATGGCAGACGTGTTTGACGGTATGCCCTGCTGCCCCCACGCGATAAGGGCAAACGGCAGCGCGTTGCCAATACATGCGGTAGCCGCCATCATCGCCCACATCTGCCGGTCCGCGGGCAGCCGCTTGCCACGCAGCAACATCACCAGCAACAGGAAAGACGCTGCCAGCACCAGCCGGACTGCCGTCAGCGTTACCGGCGGCACTTCGGCCACGCCCACCTTGATGAACACGAACGACGACCCCCAGATCGCCGCCAGCAACAGCAGCAATCCGTAGTCTCCGGCACCCGGCAATTGC
>JAWVYF010000387.1:0-2389 GCA_033722845.1 Anderseniella sp.
GGCGTCGACCTCGCGCGCGTCCGGTGTACCGCCGCGCTTGACGATCTCCATGGCTTTGGCGGCGGCTTCAGCGTAGGGCTCGCCGTCATCGCGCATGGCGGCCTTCACGTCCATCAGCCGGTACATGGGAATGTCGCCACGCCGGGCAACTTCGTAGTCGTTGAAGTCGTGCGCGCCGGTGATCTTCACCGCGCCGGAGCCGAACGTGGGGTCCGGGTATTCGTCGGTGATGATCGGGATCAGGCGGCGGTGTTGCTTTGGGCCGACGGGAATTTCGCACAGCTTGCCGACGATGGGGGCATAGCGCTCATCAGACGGATGCACGGCGACCGCGCCGTCGCCGAGCATGGTTTCAGGCCGGGTGGTGGCAATGGAGATGTAGTCGCGGGTCTCGCGCAGGGTGACGTTGCCGTCTTCATCCTTCTCGACGTACTCGTAGGTTTCGCCGCCCGCCAGCGGGTACTTGAAGTGCCACATGTGGCCGGGCACTTCGTGGTTCTCCACCTCGAGGTCGGAGATGGCGGTTTCGAACTTGGGGTCCCAGTTGACCAGCCGCTTGTCCTTGTAGATCAGGCCTTCACGGTAAAGCTGGACGAACACTTTCAGCACAGCTGCCGAAAGCCCCTCGTCCATGGTGAAGCGCTCGCGCGACCAGTCGCACGAGGCACCAAGCCGGCGCAGCTGGCCGACGATCGTCCCGCCGCTTTCGGCCTTCCAATTCCACACCTTCTCGATGAAGGCCTCGCGGCCGATGTCGCGCCGGCCGGGCTCGTTGCGCTCAGCCATCTGGCGCTCGACCACCATCTGCGTGGCGATGCCCGCGTGGTCGAGACCCGGCTGCCAAAGCACGTCCCTGCCCCGCATGCGCTCGAAGCGGCACAGGATGTCCTGCACGGTGTTGTTGAGCGCGTGCCCCATGTGAAGTGAGCCGGTCACGTTTGGCGGCGGAATGACGATGCAGAACGGGTCGCCATCGGGGCGCTGGTTGGCCTTGAACGCGCCAGCGGCCTCCCACGCGTCATACAGGCGGGCTTCGATATCGGCAGGATTGTAATGCTTGTCGAGCATGACGGTCTCTGAGGAATCTGTCAGGAAATGGAGTGATGGCCGTGGGTTAAACACCACTGCAGGCGCTGTGGCAACCGGCTAAACGGCGCAACACGAACTAGCGCGGCTTGAGGCCGGTAATGCGGGCAATTTCGTCGCGCACCGCATCTTCCACGATACCGGCGAGATTGTCGGCCAGCCAGTCATCGATGAGCGGGCGGATCATGGCAATGAACGCCTCTTCGTCGGGCATGGCGCGGGCCACGTGATCAGGCAGATGCTCATCGAACCAGCGGTACAGCTCAGGCTCGATGATCTGCCGGATCATCCCTTCCAGCTGAAGCTGCGCGCCATCCTGAACTGGCTCAGGTTGGGGTTGGGTTGCCGGCTCCGGCTCCGGCTCCGGCTCTGCTTCAGGTTGATGGTAGACGATTTCCGGTTCAGGCGCGGGCTCGGCTTCATACGCCGGCTCAGGCTGGGGTTCGGGCTCGGGCCCGGCTTCATAAGCCGGGTCAGGCTCAGGCTCGGGCTGGACTGCTGCAGGCGCATCGAAAGTGTCGAAACTCTGGTCCAGCGACCACTCGTGATAGTCCGGTGAGTAGCTGACGGTGCCTGACGCAAGTTCTGCCGCCACGAAGTCATCAACGCTGTCCTCGGCGTCCGGCAACGAGGCACGCAAAGCTGACTGCTCCTGCGGTTCCGGCTCGGGTTGCCCGCCGCCATGCGCGCGTGCCTCTTCGCGCCGGGCATCGCCGCCCAGCAGCGACGCCATCGAGCGGTGCGAGTCCGCGCGGGTTCGCTGGCCCAGCGATGTCAGCCTGTTGCGCAAGTTCATGTAGGTTGGCGAGCCCTCAAGTGAATATCGGAACCGGTACGGATTGCCGGAAAGATAACCCGGACCACGCCGCGCGTCACGCGATTGGCGGGCGTCTTCGCCTGAGGCCTGCTCATCCTGCGGTTGAGGTTCGATCTTCGGCGGATCGACGGTGACCTTTACCCTGAACCTGGGCGGAGCCTTTTCGGCAGCGCCCGGCGCCGGCACAGCGGCGGCTGGCACAGCGGCGGCTGGCACAGCGGCGGCTGGCACAGCAGAGCCGTCTGCCTCGATCGCCTGACGGATCGTGGACAGCAACTGCTCTACGCTTTGCCCGCTTGGCGGACCGTTTTCCGGCTTACCCATTCATGTACCGCATCACCGCAAGGGCGAAACTGCCCTCTCCGGCCGACAAGTATCGGCAGGGCCATGCAATATAACAAGTGATGCAGAATACAAAGGCCGCTGTTGTCGACAGGTTAAACCCTGCGCAAGCCATGACCGGGAAGATCAGTCGTCCGGGTTGAC
>JAWVYF010000388.1:0-2384 GCA_033722845.1 Anderseniella sp.
ACAGACGGCGGATAATGCGTCCTACCCGGGTGATGCGCGGATCGTGCTTCATCTTGAAATGCAAGCCTTGTCGGTCACTGTTGGCCAGCAGTTGCGCGCGCCTGGCTTCGGCGTCCATGTACATGGAACGAAACTTCCAGATCAGAAATTCCTCTCCCTGCTTGCCCACACGCACCTGGCTGAACAGCACGGGACCTTTCGATTCCGCTCTGATGGCCACGGCCGTGAGGGCAAGCATCGGAGAGAGAACTACAAGCGCCGCAGCAGCACCAATCACATCTATCGTCCGCTTGAACAGCGCATGCCGGTGCTGCCGGGCTTTCCAGGCGGCCGCCTGTCGCTTTGCCCTGTCCCGTACAGGTATTGCTTCAACCTTGCTGATGCGTGCAGCGGCAAGCCGGTCCAGCAATGCCCGGCAGACGAACACCGGATTTCCCAGCACATAGCGCACAAACAACCGCCGTGGCTCCTGCGCCAGCCGCCAGATCCACTCGCAGCCGATCTTCCGCATCCACATGGGCGCACGACGGATGCGTCCGCTGTAATAATCAAACAGGCCACCAACACCAATCAGCACCCGTGCATTGAGCTGGTCGCGGTGCTTCTCGATCCACATCTCCTGGCGCGGTGCGCCAAGTCCGATGAGAATGATGTCAGGGTTGCACTCGTTGATCTTGCCAATCACCTCTGCAGTCTCAGCGGACTTGAAATATCCATCGTGCGTGCCGCAGATATTCAGGTCCCGGTAGGCCTGGCGCATGTTGCTGGCCGCTTGATCGGCAATGCCGGCCCCGCCACCCAAAAGAAAGATGCGCAGGCCCAGAGTGGCCGCCTCTCTGCATAGCAGGGGAAACAGATCGGTGCCGTTTACGTTGCCACGAACCCGTACCCCGTTGAGCCGCGCTGCAAGACTGACGCCGGACCCGTCTGCAAATACCCGCGTCTGGCGTGACAACACCCGCGCGTATGCCGCATTTCTGTTGGCATGGTTGAGGCAGTCGGCATTTACGAATGCGTAGCGGTGCTGCCCGGTGCTCAAGCTGCGCCGGCAGATGTCCGCAATAGCCTCTTGCATGGTCAGATTGTCGATACTCACACCAAAGAGGTTGAAACGGTCAGGGGATGTAACAGGGCTGACGCCCTGTAATGCTGTGTCGGTTGAAACGGTATCCATGCTTGCCTCTTGTCTTGCTTGCGCGACAGCCGTGAAGGCGTCTGCCGGAGCTTCAGTCAAACCGGTACGCAAGCGGCATGCCGTGAGGCGAGAACGCAGCAAGCCATTGAATTAGTTCAATTAAGTTTGTAACTCAAATGTCGAAGCCCCCCTGCTTCTGCCGGAACAATTCCCGGTTTGCCTCCCGAATTGAGAGACTGCCAGCGCCGCGGGTCTGGATCCATCTGGCGCCCGAATGGCTAACTGCCTGATTCTGTTTGTGGTTCTTGCTTGGCCCGGGAGGAAAGGCTCAATGGCACCGGACTTGCGGTGGTTCTGGCAGTCAATCCAGGTCTGCAAGGAACCGGTCATGCCAATCGAACTGAGAAACGTCTACTCCACGCGTAATCTTGGAGACGCTGCAATATACGCGGCACTCGCCAGCATGGCGCCGGATCAGCGTGCGGTGTCCAGTCTTGAAGAAGTCAACCCCACTCGTGTCAGAGGCTTCTCTGGCGGCGCCGGACATGATCGTGCACACGTAGCGGTTGGTGTGGGCGGCGACATCTTCAACAACAGCCGGCCGGCTCTTGTCACACGCAAGTTTCTCTCCCTTGCGCAAGAGCTGGCCGGCCGCGACATCCCCACGTTCGTGTTTGGCCAGTCATTGCCACCGTCGTGCCGGGGCCTTGCCGCTCGATATCTTGCCCACGTCCTGAACCGGCTTTTCAACGTCACGGTGCGCGACGAAAGCAGCGTGCGGCGCCTGAGGGCTCTGGGTGTGAAGGCCCACCTTTCGTTCGATACCGCCTTTGTGCTGACGCCTGATGCAAATCATCTCGAAGCAGCTCAAAAGTTGCTCGACGAGAATGGCCTTGTGGCAGAGCGCACTGCCGTCATCTCACTGCGCGGCGGCAGCCCACACTATGGTGCCGTCGACGAAGCGATTACCGCTGAACTGAGTCATGTCATCCGGCAACTGGCAGGCCGCGGCCACCAGGTCGCTTTACTATTGCAATCAGACTGCAGCGATGCGGACAGCGATCACCACATGGCTCAAAGGCTGGCAGCTGCCCATCCGTTCGTCAGGGTACTGGATCCGCTTGGCTGGCCAGATACCGACATAGAGCAATGGCAACTGCTGCAAGCCATACTGGCCCAGGTGAACATTGCGGTTGCGGTCCGTTACCACACGGCGATCCTGCGGCTGGCGGCTGGCAAGGTGCCTTAC
>JAWVYF010000389.1:0-2376 GCA_033722845.1 Anderseniella sp.
CCACCCGGCAAGCCCGCCGAGAATGATCGTCATGATCCAGCCAAATCCTTCCATGATGCCCTCCTGTCAGGCTTGCCGCCCGTTTCCAGTGAAGACGGGCCGGTTCAGGCCCGCCGCCCGCGCAGCATACGATAAACGGTGATCAGAAGAACAGCCCCGACAACCGATACGAGCAGATTGCCGAAGAACCAGCCCTGGAAAATCTCTCCCAGTTGCAAGCCGATGGCGTTGGCAAGCCAGCCGCCCACGAAAGAACCGAGAACCCCCATCAGAATATTGGTCAGCAGACCGTGATCCGACCCGGTCAGCTTCTCGGCAATCCAGCCGGCAATGGCACCGATAAACAATGTGCCGAAAATGCCGACACCGCCGCCAAGGCTCATGACTTGTGCGATGTCCATCAAAATCCCTCCAGTGCTTCACAGTGGCAACGCAGAGACAGCGCAGCCAGCGTTACATATGGATAACCCGGCCATACGCATCAAGCACGGATTCGTGCATCATTTCCGACAGCGTCGGGTGCGGGAAGACGGTGTGCATGAGGTCTTCTTCCGTGGTCTCGAGCCCCATGGCGATAACGAAGCCCTGTATCAATTCGGTGACTTCCGCACCCACCATGTGCGCGCCCAGCAATTGCCCGGTCTTCTTGTCGAAAATGGTCTTGATCAGCCCCTGATCCTCGCCAAGCGCAATGGCTTTGCCGTTGGCCAGGAACGGGAACCGGCCGATCTTGACCTCTATGCCCTTGTCCTTGGCAGCGCGCTCGGTCAGCCCCACGGACGCTACCTGCGGGTGGCAATAGGTGCAGCCCGGAATCTGCTCTTTCTTCATCGGGTGCACGTTGGGCAGGCCTGCAATCTTCTCGACGCAGATAACCCCCTCATGCTCTGCCTTGTGCGCCAGCATGGGCGGGCCAGCCACGTCGCCGATGGCATAGATGCCGGCAACATTGGTGCGGCCATATCCGTCAATGACGACGCAACCGCGGTCCGTCTTCACGCCCAGCGCCTCGAGCCCGATGTTCTCGATATTACCGACAACGCCAACGGCTGAAATCACCCGGTCAACCTTCAGTTCGGTCTTCTTGCCGTCCTTGGTCTCGATGGTGGCGGTAACATCGTTCGAGCCTTTCTTCAGTCCGGCAACCTTGGCGCCGGTCATGATCTTCAGGCCTTGTTTCTCCAGCTGCTTGCGGGCGATGCCGGCAATCTCTGTATCCTCGACAGGCATGATCTGATCGACAATCTCGACCACTGTAACATCTACGCCCATTGCGTTGTAAAAGCTGGCGAATTCGATGCCAATCGCACCTGATCCCACGACCAGCAGCGACTTTGGCATTTCAGGCGGCACCATCGCCTCGAAGTACGTCCACACCAGCTTGCCGTCGGGCTCCAGCCCGGGCAGCACGCGCGGGCGCGCACCTGTCGCCACGATGATGTGCTTTGCCTTATAGGTGCCTTCGCCTGCCGCGTCCTTGGGTGCCGGGTGCTGCGGCTCCATGGCCTTCTTGGATGGCTTCGACACCACGACTTCGCCGGGCCTGGTGACTTTTGCTTCGCCCCAGATCACCTGCACCTTGTTCTTCTTCAGCAGGTGCCCAACGCCGCCGTTCAGCCTGCCTGATACGCCGCGCGAGCGCTTCACCACGGCAGCGGCATCAAAGCCGACCTTCTCGGCGGACAGGCCATAGTCCTTGGCATGGTTCATGTAGTGGTAGATCTCGGCCGACCGCAGCAGCGCCTTGGTGGGGATGCAGCCCCAGTTGAGGCAAATGCCGCCCAGGTGCTCACGTTCCACGATCGCGACTTTCAGGCCAAGCTGTGCGGCACGGATCGCGGTCACATAGCCACCTGGCCCGGACCCGATGATGATCACGTCGAAATTTGAGTCTGTCATCGTAGCCGCTCCCTAAACCAGCATCGACATCGGGTTTTCGACATAAGCGCGGAAGGCCGTTGCCAGCTCCCCACCCAACGCTCCGTCAATGACCCGGTGGTCGAACGCAAAAGTGGCGTTCATCACCGTAGCTATGGCGACCGCGCCATCCTTGACCACCGGCTTCTGAACCCCTGCCCCGATCGACACGATGGAGGCGTGTGGCGGGTTGATGATCGAGGTGAAGTTGTCGACGCCGAACATGCCAAGGTTCGACACCGCAGTGGTGCCGCCCTGGTATTCTTCGGGCTTCAGCTTCTTGTCGCGCGCGCGGCCGGCCATGTCCTTCACTTCGGCCGAAATGGCAGACAGCGCCTTTTCCTCGGCACGCCGCACGATGGGCGTGATCAGCCCGTCCGGAATTGCTACCGCCACGCCCACGTCCGAGTGCTTGTGCATCAGCCGCGCGGATGAGGTCCACGAGGCATTGGCCATGGG
>JAWVYF010000390.1:0-2363 GCA_033722845.1 Anderseniella sp.
ACTCTCAAACTGTCATCCCGGACGCGCTGCAGCACGAAGTGGTGCTGCGCAGAGCCGGGATCCAAACGCCGCTGGACCCTCGGCACAACCTTCCCGTTTCTCTCAAACTGTCATCCCGGACGCGCTGCAGTTTCGCTCGGGCGTTTCTGTGTCCCGGCCTCCGTGCCGGGACCCAGACTGGCCCCCGGGACAAGCCCGGGGCATGAAAAGACTGAGGCATCCTCGGGCTTCGTCCCAAGGATCCACACGCCGCTGGACCCTCGGCACAAGGCCTCGCGCACAAAATATATGTCGCAAAATGGGCCCCGAAAGCCGGTCAACCTGTCGACTCCTGCGGCCAGAATGTTACCAATGGGGCTGTGCTGCCCTGTTTTTGGGCAGCCAAGAAACCGATTGATGCGGGCGATAACCCGCACACCCTGTCATGCAGGAGGGTTTCAAGACATGACAGATACACCCGACATCCAGCCGGCCGACGCGCCGCACCCGGTCGAGACAGACTACGAACTGGGCCAGGACAATATCTCGCCGTTCGGTCTCGACATTCACAACCCGGTTTTTCTGGTTTCCGGCATTTCCATCGTTGCCTTCGTGATCGTCACCTTGATGTTCCAGGATCAGGCGAGCGAGTTCTTCACAAGCTTGCGCAACACCCTGACCACGTCACTCGACTGGTTCTTCCTGAGTGCTGCGAACATCTTCGTGCTGTTCTGCATTTTCCTCATGGTGACGCCATTGGGCAGCATCCGCCTGGGCGGCAGGGATGCCTCTCCCGACTACAGTTACATGGGCTGGTTCGCGATGCTGTTCGCCGCCGGCATGGGCATCGGGCTGATGTTCTTCGGCGTCTCCGAGCCAATGTCCCATTTCGCGTCTTCAATGGGCGGCACGTCCATCGAAAATGGCGCACGCACCGACTGGGCACCGCTTGGTGGTGCGGCGGGCGACGAAGTGGCAGCGCGCAACCTGGGCATGGCAGCAACCATCTTCCACTGGGCGTTGCACCCCTGGGCCATCTATGCCGTGGTGGCACTGGCGCTTGCCTTTTTCACCTTCAACCGTGGCCTGCCGCTGACGCTGCGCTCGGCCTTCTACCCGATCCTGGGTGAACGGGTGTGGGGCTGGTGGGGTCACATCATCGACACGCTGGCAGTATTCGCCACGCTGTTCGGCCTTGCCACCTCTCTCGGCTTCGGCACCGAACAGGCACTTGCAGGGCTCAACTTCCTGTTCGGCACCTCGACGGGTCCCGGCGCGAAGGTGTTGCTCATTGCAGCAATTACGGCCCTGGCGCTGATATCGGTGGTTCGCGGTCTTGATGGTGGTGTGAAGGTCCTGTCGGAAATCAACATCGCCATGGCGGCTTTGTTGCTGCTGTTCGTCATCGTCGTCGGGCCGACCGGCACCATCTTCGAAACGATCTTCTCCGGTGGCGCGGCCTACGTGAAGGAGTTGATCCCGCTGTCAATGCCGTTTGGCCGTGAGGATGCCAACTTCGCATCTGGCTGGACCGCCTTCTACTGGGCATGGTGGATTTCCTGGTCACCTTTCGTCGGCATGTTCATTGCCCGCGTTTCACGCGGCCGCACGGTGCGCGAGTTCGTGTTCTGCGTGATGATTATCCCGACCATCGTGTGCGTGCTGTGGATGGGGGCGTTCGGTGGTACGGCAATCGCGCAGGTCATGGCCGATGCTGCGGCACCGGTGAAGGATGCAGCACTCGAACTGAAATTGTTCGAGATGCTCAAGCCTCTGCCGCTGGCCGGCATAACGTCGTTCATCGGCATCATACTGGTGCTGGTGTTCTTCGTGACCTCGTCGGACTCCGGATCGCTGGTGATCGACACCATCACTGCCGGCGGCAAGACAGATGCGCCGGTTGCCCAGCGCGTCTTCTGGTGCACCTTCGAGGGCGTGGTTGCTGCCACCCTGCTGCTGGTTGGCGGGGCAACTGCGCTCACCGCGTTGCAGGCGATGGCTGTGTCCACGGGTTTCCCGTTCACCATCGTGCTGCTGGCCATGTGTGTCAGCCTGCTGATCGGGCTGCGCCAGACCCAGAAGGAGAACTGATCCTGCGTGACAGCTGGCAATACTCGCGTCCCGCATCGCCTTTACGTGATGCGGGGCGTTTGATTTGCCGCAGGCCTTTGCAACGGCTTGCAAATTGCGCGGTTTCGCGTATAACGCAGCCCGTTCTTGAGCGGTTTTTCCGGTCGGGGGCTGAACGGAAGGTCACTCCCAAATGGTGGTGACAGGGTTGAAAGCCCGCACTTCCCGTGTCCCTGCTCTTTCGAGGAACCGGTCTCGAGCCTTTCTTACCGAAGAGGCTCGGGAGAGGCTTTGCGCCGGAAAAGCATGGCTTG
>JAWVYF010000391.1:0-2363 GCA_033722845.1 Anderseniella sp.
CAAAAAAACCCAATACGTTCAAGGGGCCGCAAAAGCCGTCGGATTGAAAAGACTCGATCATGCCGCATTGCCGTTTGCTGCCCCCTTTCTCGCGCGGCAATCTTAATCAGAAGTCGGACAAAGTCTAGGGCTTCAAGGCGGCAGGCTTTAGTCCAGTTCGGGCTTGACGGCGCGCAAGGGCGGGTCGCCAGCGGCGGGCTGGTCGCCAAACACCGGTGGCCGTGGCGCCGGGCGTTGCGGCATGGGCCGCACGTTGCTGTGTGGTTCACCAGCGGCTTCAGTTGGGGCGGCGGGCATTTCGGGCATGTGATCAAGATCATCCGCAGTGATGACGCGCCGGCTCTGGTTGGCTGCAACGGCGGGTCCATCCGGGCGAATGCCTTGTTCGATAACAAGGTCCTGGTTGCCGCCAACCAGCACCAGATGCTCCACGTCATCCCGCCGCACGAGGACGAGGAAGCGCGACTTGTCGACTTCGTAATACTCGGAGATGCCAAGCCGGGCACCCTTGCGGGCCCTGACCTTGCCACCGAATGCTCGAACCATGATCCATGCGAACAGCAGGAGCGCGAGCACCACGCAGCCCAGATAGATCCAGTTCAGGTACGGCGAGATCATTTCCATGGTTTTCTCCGTGCAGCCAGTGAAGCGGGTTGGACGGTTGTCGTCACATCTCAGTTGTCAGTCAAGCTGACGATTCGGGCATTATTTGAATTGCCAGAGCATTATCCCGTGTTTTGGGCTGATCAATGGCAGAATTCACATATACTGGCCGTTGATTCGGGGTGGGGCGTGTTGGCTTGACAATTCAGATGGATCAAGAACAGCCGGACAAGCACAAGAGCAGCGGGGCCGCGGCAGGCAATGGCCGTGAGACCACGATGCCGGAGGATGCGCGCGTCCGGCCTGCAGATGACGACCTGCGTCCGGGGCAGTCGGAGGGCCGGCCGGTGCTGAGCCTGATGCTGGCAATCACGCTTGCGGTGGTCGTGTTCATTGCAGTGCAGAGCATGGGCGGCATCGTTCCCCAGGTGGTGACCATCGGCCTGTCGATGCTGTCGCTGGCCGGGCTGATCGCGCTGTTCGGTGCGCTTGCCGGCTTCGTTCATTTTGGCCGCACGCCCCGGCAGAAGGCATTTTTCGACAAGTTGCTCGATGCCGTTGGCGAGCCGTGCGTGGTGTCGGACTCGCGTGGTGCCATCATCTATTCCAACGATCCGTATCAGCGGCTTGTGTCTGATGCCGGACATGCGCGGCTGGTCAACCTGGAGACATTGTACTCAGGCTATCCTGACGTATCCGAGCGGGTTTACCGGCTGGCAAGGGCTGCGCGCGAGGGCCGTGAGGCCAGTGAGCAGTTCAGGTTGTCTGCGGGCTCTGCGGCTGCCGGGTCACGCGAGGACAAGGCGGCTTGGTTGCGCCTGCAGGTGAAGCCGATTCGGGTGAACGCCACGCAGAACTATACCGTATGGCGGCTGACCGACGAGACGGATGCCCGCGCCTCCCAGGAAGAAGCGTTCGAAAACCTGCAATACATCATCAATTACCTCGATCATGCGCCGGCCGGGTTCTTCTCGTCGACCCACGAGGGTGACATTGCCTATGTCAACGCAACGTTGGCTGACTGGCTCGGACTTGACCTGTCGAAGACCACCGACGGGCAGTTGAAGCTGGCAGACATCGTGACCGACAAGGGGGCGAAGCTGCTGGCCGGTATCGAGCCTGATCCGGGCCGGCCGGTGACGGAAATCTTCAACCTCGATCTGTCGACCAGTAGTGGCGAGACGATCCCTGCGCGGGTGGTGCACCGGTGCGAATATGATGCTGACGGCAAGCAGCAGCCATCGCGCACGCTGGTGCTGGACCGCCGGGCGCACTTTGCCGTGGAGAAGGAAGCGGGCGATGCGCAGGTGCAGATTGCGCGGCTGTTCAACTCGTTGCCGATCGGCATTGTGCAGCTCAACAAGGATGGCGTGATCGACCAGTTGAATGCCTCGTTCATTGACCTTGCACCGGATGCCAAGCGGCGCGGCAAACTGAGCCCGCTGGTACGCGAGGACGAACGTGAGCTGATTGACCGGCTGATTGCCGATGCTTCTGCCGGCAAGGTGTTGTCAGAGCCTGCAGATGTGCATTTCCTGGGCAAGGAAGAGACCTCCGGCCAGCTCTATTTCGTGCCGGACGAGACCGGTGGTGAAGGCGGCGTGATGGTGTTCGGCGTGGACACGACGCGCCATACCTCGCTGGAAGTGCAGCTGGCGCAAAGCCAGAAGATGCAGGCGGTGGGCCAGCTTGCAGGGGGTGTGGCGCACGACTTCAACAACGTGCTGACCGCGATTATCGGTTTCTCAGACTTGCTGCTG
>JAWVYF010000392.1:0-2361 GCA_033722845.1 Anderseniella sp.
GCCCCGCGCACCGCACCATCCTGCTGGGCGATGGCCCGGAGGCTGGCTGGATGCGCAAAGCCATGCCGGACACGGTGTTCGCGGGCTTTCTGCATGGCGACGACCTTGCCACCGGCTATGCCTCTAGCGACATCTTCTTCTTTCCCTCGATCACCGAAACCTTCGGGAATGTCACGCTGGAAGCGATGGCCTCAGGGCTTCCGGCGGTCAACGTCGATGCCACCGGCTCACGCTCGCTGGTATTGGACGGTGAGACCGGTTATCTGGTCGCCGAGCGCGATGAGGCGCTTCTGGTGGAGCGGCTGGCAGAGCTTGTCTGCGATGACACCAAGCGTGTCAGGTTCGGCAAGCGGGCGCACGAGATTGCAGTGGCGGAGCACGACTGGAACCGGATATTCGAAAAGCTGGAAGCTGACTATCTCGATGCCGTGGCGGGCTATGCGCCAAGGCCTCTCTAGCGCCAGCGGTTCAGCCAGCCGAGGCCGTCTTCAGTCTTGCCGGCCGGGCGATATTCGCAGCCGATCCACAGGTCCGGATGCAAGGCTCCTGCGACCTCGATGATCTCCTCAAGCGGCAGATCGCCGAGGTCGGGTTCGTGCCGGTCAGGCGTACCGGCAATCTGCAGGTGTGCGGTGTACTCCTTGCAGCGCTCCAGCCAGCCGGTCACATCGCCGTGGATGCGCTGGCAATGGTAAATGTCGAACTGCAGTCGAACATTTGCAGCAGAATCCCGGTTGATTTCGGCCAGAATTTCCAGCGCAAGACCGAAATCATCGAGGAAATATCCCGGAATATCGTAGGGGTTTATGGGCTCTATCAGTACGTCGATGCCAAGTTCGCGGAAGGCTTTGGCGGCCTTGCGCACGTTCGTGACATATGTTTCGCGGTGGGTCCTGAAATCGGTGTCCGGCGCTTTCAAACCGGCCATGCAGTGCACCCTGAGTGGCCTTAGAACATCGGCATAAGCCGTTGCCGTTTCTATGCTTTTTCCAAACTCATCTTCACGCCCTGGCAGGCAGGCGAGACCGCGCTCACCTGCGTCCCAATTGCCCGGCGGCAGGTTGAACAGGGCTTGCAGCAGGCCGAACTCGCGCAGTCGCGCATCAACCAGTTCCACCGGCCAGTCATAGGGAAACAGGTATTCGACTGCCTCGAAACCGCACCCAGCCGCTGCGCCGAACCGGTCGGGAAAATCGTTTTCCGTGAACATCATGGACAGGTTTGCTGCGAAGTTCATGGCAGTCAGCTCCCGCGCTTCCGGTTGGCAATGATGCTGCGCTGGCGTTCCAGCTCTTCTGTGAACGGCTGCATTTGAGTTTCGTACCGTTTCCAGCGGCCAACGCTCTTGGCTGAAATTGGCTGACGCACCTGGAAGACGCTTGCCGTTCGGATTTCACGTTTCACTTCATTGGGGTAGAGGCAGTTTTCCTCAAACGGCAGGCCGCAGAAATCGAGCAGTTTGCGGATGTTGGGTTCGGGATCGTTGACCAGCACCTCATAATCCAGGTCGTAGACATCGAGCTTGCAGTCCTCGATCCAGTAGCGGGCAATGTCCTCGTGCCAGGCATATTTGTGGGCCAGTGCCTTGAGATCAAACGAGAAACGCACCGAGCTTGCAAACATCTGCTCGAAATTGGACAGCGCGCAGTCCTGCGGCGTGCGGTGAGTGTAGACAACCTTTGCCTTTGGCAACAGCAGCCTGATCAGCCCGACATAGTCGATGTTCCCGGGCAGCTTGTCGGTAGCGAACTTCGCGTCTCCGGCATCGGCAAACATGGAACCATGTAGCTGTTTACCCACCTGCGCCGCCCAGTCTGCCGGCAGGTTCTCAATTCTTTGAAAGTCGTGGCCGAGCATTTCCACGATGTCCATCATGTCGTTTCGCTCACCACCGGCATGAACCTGGGAATGGGCTGCAAGAATCTGCTCAGTCAGCGTGGTGCCGGAGCGCATCATGCCGACGATGAAAATGCACCCTTCGCCCATGAAACCCTGCTGCCCGCGCGCTTCAAAAAAGGCCGGGGTAAATACCGTCTCGTTGTCGCGGTTCAGGTGCTCTACCGTTTGCGGCTCGTAAGGGTGGGCGCCTGCTCGCAGGGCTTGTGCCTGGGCGAGCGCAGCAAAGCCTTCAGCCGGCTTGTCATTACGAGACAGGAGCCGGTACAGCGCCGAGCCTGCGATAATCCGGTCGCCCTCGCTGGCGCCTGTTTTGCCGCTCAGGATATCCTGCAGCTTCGCTTCAGCTTCCAGCGGCAGCCGGTTGATGATGGCCAGCTGCTGCATGGCCGGGCTGGAGTCGGGCGTCAGCGCCAGCACCTGTTCAAGGTGTTCCTGTGCGCTGTCAAAGTCACCGGCCTGAAC
>JAWVYF010000393.1:0-2347 GCA_033722845.1 Anderseniella sp.
AAATCATTCTCCTGCACCGGCACGCTGCCAAACATCAGCAGTCTTGCCACCAGTCCAGCTGCGATCACGATGATCAGGCAGGCGAGGGGAGTGGGAGGGGCCGGTTGCTGCGTGGTACGGGGCAACAGCCACCAAAGCACCAGCAGGAACAGCGCACCAGCCGAACAGTACCCAATGGCGAAAGCCACCAATGGGCGGTCAATGACTTCGACGTCGTAAGCAAGCCATGGCCCGGCCATCCGCAGCAAAAGAGCAGCTGTCAACGGCACCAGGCTTGCTGCCAGCCACCAGCGCGGCTGTTGCGATACCGGCCGCAAGCCGGCATCGCCAGCCAGTTGCATCAGCTACCCTTGCCGCTTGGGTAACCGGTCTTCTTCTTTTTCTTCTTCTTGTCGGATGACTTGGTGCTCGCGGCGGCCTCGGCACTGGTATTTGCCTTGCTTGCACCATTGTTGAAGTTGGTATTGGCGGCATGCGCAGTGCTGACAACGGCGGCAGAAGCCATGGCGAGCAAAACCGCGAATGCGCCCATGCGCAGTTGAACTGAAGCTGCTTTCGTCATGTTGGTTTCCGTTCTGTTTGAATTTGATTGATCGTCGCAAATCGCAGGGCTGTCCCGCTGACTAATCTGTCGCTCAATTGGCGCGCGTTCGGAAGTCAATTGCATTCACAGTTGTGTCAGCAGGCGACGTGAGCCGATCACACGGTGTTCACCCACTCTGAACGCATGTGAATGGAGCCCCGCCGGCAAGCCGCCTATACAGGAATGGTGTTCGCTTTGTTCAACATGGAAATGACTAATGAAAACTGTCACGCGCCTGATTGGTTTGGTCACCTTGCTGCTTGTGGTTTCGGGTTTTGGTTTCTCCTCCCGCGCGCCTCAAGCCTGGGACGACTGGGCCGTGAGCAATGAGCAAGATCAGCGGGTGATCGACCACAGTGCCTGGTCGGGCCTGCTTGCAAGCTATGTCAAGCCCGGCGCAGACGGGCTGAACCGCTTTGCCTATGGCAAGGTGACGCCGGCCGGCAAGCAGGCGCTCAAAGGCTACATTGACAGCCTGAGCCAGATCGAAATCACCGGCTTCAACCGCAAGGAACAGCTGGCCTATTGGCTCAATCTTTACAACGCGGTGACTGTGCAGGTGATCCTCGACCACTATCCCGTAAAATCGATCAGGGACATCGACATCTCCGGGTTTCTGAAAAATGGCCCCTGGCAGAAGGAACTCGTCAACGTTGAGGAGACGCCGCTGACCCTGGACAATATCGAGCACGACATTCTGCGCCCGATCTGGCGTGATCCGCGCATCCATTACGGCGTAAATTGTGCCTCCGTCGGTTGTCCCAACCTGATGACCGAGGCGTTCACCAGCGCCAATGTCGACGCCATGCTGAGCGCCAATGCGCGCGCTTATGTGAATTCGCCGAGGGGGGTGCTGGTCAGGAACGGCGGCGAGATATCGGTTTCATCCATATATTCGTGGTTTGCCAACGATTTTGGCAACTCCGAAGCTGGTGTGATCAAGCATCTGCTCGAGTATGCCGAGGATGGCCTTGCTGCCCAACTGCGCGCAGCCAATGACTTGTCCGATACGCATTATGACTGGGCGCTCAACGAGTAGGTGCCGCGCCTGCCGGTGGGAATCATTTTGGCCTTCCCTTGGCCGCATTCATATGCAACTTAACGAATCTGTCTGTCGTCAGACGACCGGTCGGTTGGCGAAAGAGTTTCCGGGGGGAACAGGGGATGCGTTTGCAACGGGTAAGAATTTCAGCGGTAGCGATAGCGGCCCTGCTGGTTAGCGGGTGCGCGATGGATCTCGGCGGGTGGGGCTCTGACGACTCCTCGAAACTCGCAGCTCCCGCGCCACAACCCCAGCCTCAGCAGCAGGTCGCCACCAATCAGTACGGCCAGCCCGCTCAGCCACAGTACCAGCAGCCCGCAGTACCGCCCGGCCAGGCAGCTTTTGCTCCCGCCCCCAAGCCGGGAGACGGCAATTTCGCCCCCATGCCCGCTCCTGCCGGCAGAATGCTTGGTGAAGAGGAACTGCGCCAGATGCTGACCGGCAGGACGATTACCGTGGCCGACGGGCGCACACTTGAGTTTGGCCGCTCGGGCTCGTATCAGGAAACACGCAATGGCCAGCCCATTGCAGTGGGCCAGTACCGCATCCGCGATGTGTCGGTTTGTGTGCAGTTCACCAACGGTCTGTCGCGCTGTGACAGTTTCGTGGAGAACAACGGGCAATTGTTCGTCGAAGACCGCAACGGAACCCGCCTGCCTGCACAACGCGGCTGATGCGGAATAGCCCCGGCCGGGGGGTTGAAACCCCGTCCATCCACAGCC
>JAWVYF010000394.1:0-2331 GCA_033722845.1 Anderseniella sp.
CAGGTCAGGGTGGGATAGTTGAAGATCGAGGAATACTTGGCCTTGCCGCACAACAGCTCTTCCATCATCTGTTCGCGGCTGACGCCAAGCGTCTCGGCGGCTGAATAGAGGTAGAGACCATGCCCGCCCTCGTCCTGCACCTTGGCGAGCAGCGCGATCTTCCGCTTCAGCGTGGGGGCGCGGGTGATCCAGTTGCCTTCAGGCAACATGCCGACGATTTCCGAATGCGCGTGCTGGCCGATCATCCGCACCAGCGTGCGCCGGTAGCCTTCCGGCATCGGGTCATTCGGCTCGATCTTTTCTTCCGCATCGATGCGCGCCTGGAAGCGTCCGAGAAACTCTTCAGTTTCCTGCGTCGCCGAGTCCGCACCAATAAGCCCTTGAGAATACATTTGTTTCCTCCATTGATGGACTTAATGTAACAAAATTTTTGTTAATCGGCAATATTTCGTAACACGACAAACCGGCTGATCACGGCTCCCGCATGGGTTGCCGGCGGCAGCCCGGCCTGGTCGAGCCAGCGTTCGGATTGTACGGCGAGACCGGCATACAGCGGCCGGATCATCTCAAGGGCATTGGTGCCAGGCCAGTCATCCGGCAGCAGGGCTGCGGGCAGGTCCGGGTCGCGCAGCACGATGCGCCGCCAGTCGTGGACAAGCAGCGTGCGCGCCGCCATCGCCTGCGCTGGCGTCAGGCTACCTGGATTGAAGCCTTGCCAGTTGGCCATGAAGGATTGGTATTGCCGGGCGAGTGCTTCCGGCTCCCAAAGGCGGATCAGACCGGGTGGGAAGTCGGTGCCATGCCCGCGGATCACCAGCACATCACCGGGCGGCTCGCCGGGTTCATCGCCGGCCTTGATCCAGGCCGGTCCGCCCAGCGGGACGAAGCCGTGGGCGCGCAACCAGTCAGTGTGATCGGCATCGGTGATGGCGATGGTCCATTCGCCTTGCCAGTCCGGGGGTCCAGGCGAATAGATGCGTTTGGTCGCCTCGTCGAAGGCAAATCGGCCCTGTGATGACAGCTCGTAGAAACTGAGCCGGCCTTCGCGCTCGCGCTCTACCCATCCGTCGGTGGCCAGTCGCGACAGAGCGGTGCGCACCGCGCCTGCCTCGATGTTCAGCAGCGCCATGGCATCCTGCAGAACGCTGAGCGCAACCCGCCCGCCGCGCGGGTTCACCGCGTCACCGAAGAAGGTGACAAGCAGTGACCACACCCTGAGCCGGCCTCTGGCATGCAGCCGTGCGATGTGTGCTTCGATGTCTTGCCTTGCGCCACCCATGATCTAGTGTGTGCCGCAAGTTCGAGCAGGGAACAAGACGATGAATCACGCCACACAATCCACCCACACCCATGCCGCGGAAGAAGACGCCCGCAATCGTGACATCATGATCTGGGTGAACGGAGAAATTGTTCATCGTGACGAGGCCAGGGTCTCGGTCTATGACGCAGGCTTCATGCTGGGCGACGGCATGTGGGAAGGCATGCGGCTCTATAACGGCAAGTGGGCCTTCTTCGATGCGCACATGGACAGGCTGTACGGCTCATGCAAGGCGGCTGGTATCGACATCGGCATGACACGGTCCGAGATGCTTGCCGCCCTCGACAAGACCGCTTCTGCCAACGGCATGACAGGTGACGCCCACTGCCGCCTGATGGTGACGAGAGGCATCAAGGACAAGCCGTTCCAGCACCCGAAGCTGTCCACCTCCGGCCCGACCATCGTCATCATCATCGAGCACTCTGTGCCGAAGAAGAACGTCCAGTCGGGTGGCGTGAAACTGGTGACGGTGCCGCAAGTGCGCGGTATGCCCATGGCGCAGGACGCCAAGTACAACTCCCACTCCAAGCTCAACTGCGTGCTGGCCTGCCTGCAGGCAGAGCGGGTCGGCGCCGACGAAGGCCTGATGCTTGACCCGCACGGTTTCGTCAACACGACGAATGCCTGCAACTTCTTTATCGTGCGCAAGGGCGAGGTGTGGACGTCCACCGGCGACTACTGCATGAACGGGGTCACCCGTCAGAAGGTCATCAACTTGTGCCGCGACAATGGTATTCCCGTATTCGAGCGCAACTACTCACTGTTCGATACCTACTCGGCGGATGAAGCGTTTCTCACCGGCACTTTCGGCGCGCAGACACCGGTTGCTTCGCTCGATGGCGTGAAAATCGGCGAGCACGACGGCGCGGGGCCAGTGACCCTGCGCATACGGGAGCTGTATGCAGAGCTGGTGAAGAAGGATTTGGGGATGAGGTGAGGCTCATTCAGTTTGCTGTATCCCTGCCTTGAACAGGGATCCAGACTGGGCCCCGGAACGGAGTCTGGGGCACAAG
>JAWVYF010000395.1:0-2313 GCA_033722845.1 Anderseniella sp.
GGTGAACTCCTTGTCGAACCGGCAGAAGCGCTCCATGTCGGCCTCAATCATGGTGATCTCCTGGGTCAGCTCCGAGCCCCAGCCGCGGTAGGCCTTCTCCATGCGAAGCGAGTTCATGGCGTAAGAGCCAAACAGTTTTAGGCCCATCGGCTCGCCGGTTGCCATCAGTGCGTCGAAGATGGCTGGCAGGCCCGCCATGGGTGCATGAATTTCCCAGCCAAGCTCGCCCACATAGGAAACACGCAACAGCCGCGCACCCTCAACGCCGGCCACGGATGTGACTGCGGCCTTGAGCCACTTGAGCCCGTTGTTCGATAGGTCCTGCGGGGTTTGCGGCTGCAGGATATCGCGCGCCTTCGGACCCGACAGCACCAGCACGCCATAGTCGTCCGTCACATCGGTGATGGTGACGTCTTCACCATCGTTCAGCCGCCAGGCGAGCGCGTCCATGTCGTGCAGCTGGGCGGCGGCGGCGGACAGCACGTAATAGTGGTCTTCTGCCAGCCGGGTGATGGTGATCTCGCTCTCGATGCGGCCGTTTTCCTTGATGAGGTGAGCCAGCACCACGCCGCCGTCCTTGCCCGGCACCTTGTTGGCCGAAATGCGCTCGAGGAAGGCGTGAGCGTCAGCCCCTTTCACCTCGAACTTGGCAAACGTGGACAGGTCCATCAGGCCGCAGGCCTCACGCACCGCCTTGCACTCCTCAGCCACGGCATCGAACCAGTTGGAGCGGCGGAACGAGTAGTCTTCGCCCTTGCCCGTGGGGTCGAACCAGCGCGCCCGCTCCCAGCCAAACACCGCCTGGAATTGCGCGCCGCGCTCCTTCAGCCGGTCGTAGAGCGTTGATGTGCGCAAGGGACGGCAGTCCATGTGCTGCTCGCCAGGACGGTAGCAATAGTACATGTGCTGGTAGTCGACCACGGACAGCTCGGACACGTAGTCCTTGTCGGCCCAGTTGCCGAACCGGCGCGGGTCAAACTCGGCCATGTTGATGTCGGTCGCGCCGTGCACCATCCACTGCGCGAGGTATTTGCCTGCACCTGCGCCCTGGCAGATGCCGATGGAGGCGCCGTTGCACATCCAGTAATTCTTCGGGCCCGGTGCCGGACCGAGCAGGAAGTTGGCGTCCGGCGTATGGGTGATGGCACCGGAGATCACCGACTTGATGCCGGCCTGACCGAACAGCGGCATGCGCTCTGTGGCTTTCTCGAGCCACGGCATCAGCCGGTCAAGCTCAGGTGTGATGAGTTCGTTTTCGAAGTCCCAGGTGGGCGGATTGCCGTCCCAGCACACATGTGCGCCTTCGGTTTCATAGGGGCCGACCAGCACCCCGTGGGTCTCTTCGCGCAGATAGGAGTGCGAGTAGGGGTCGCGCACAACCGGAAGCTCCTTCGGCAGGTCGATAAGCTCCTGCAGCGGCTCGGTGATGATGTAGTGGTGCAGCATGTTGCAGATCGGCACGTTGTGACCGGTCCACGCCCCCACCACATCGGCGTAGGACCCGGCGGCGTTGACCACATGCTCGCAAGTGATGTTGCCCTTGTCGGTGATCACCTGCCACTCGCCGGAGGGCAGCTGCTTGATGTCGGTAACAAGTGTGCGCCGGTAGATCTCGGCACCGCCTTGCCGCGCACCGGCGGCCATGGCGTTGGTAACGTCTGCCGGGGCCACGTGGCCATCGGTGACAGTCAGGTAACCCATCTTCACGCCGAAGGTTTCGAGATAGGGGTGATGTTCCCTGATCTCGTCGGGCCCGAGCAGGTGCGCCTCGTAGCCGATCAGCTTCGACACGCCATAGACCTTCTTGAACCACTCCACCTCCTCATCGGTGATTGCCAGCCGGATGCCGCCGCAGCCATGCCAGGAGACAGCCTCACCGGTCAGCTCTTCCAGTTTGGGATAGAGCAGGGTGCCTTCGTTGTGGATCTTGGCCAGGTTGAGCGAACCGACGAAGTGCGGGCACTGACCGGCCGCGTGCCAGGTCGAGCCGGAGGTCAGTTCGCCCTTCTCGACCAGAACAACATCGCTCCAGCCTTCCTGCACGAGGTGGTATAGCAAGCCCACCCCCATGATGCCGCCGCCGACGATGACCACGCGCGCATGTGACTTCATTGCTCGAACCCCTTCAATGCAATTTTGTGTGTTGAGCTGAATTGAACCTGTCAGGCGCGTGCCCCGCAAGGGGGTGCGCGACCCTTGCGATGCGAAAAACGCCAACTGGACTCAAGGGCTGGGGCCACCGGTTAGAGCGGTTCACCGGGTGATGAAGCCGGCTTACCCCTGCTGCATCAGGTCAGGTGGGTGAGGAGGTAA
>JAWVYF010000396.1:0-2311 GCA_033722845.1 Anderseniella sp.
GGCTTGAAGGCACAGCGGGCCCAACCACCATTTGCCGCTTCCGCGATGGATGGCTACGCAGTACGCGCTGACGATGTACAGTCGGTGCCGGTCGACCTGAACGTGGTGGGTGAAGCGCCTGCAGGCCACGGCTACATGGGGCGTGTGCGCAAGGGTCAGGCCGTTCGCATCTTTACCGGTGCGCCCCTGCCCAAAGGCACCGACACCATCGTCATCCAGGAAAACACCGAACTGGCACCCGGCCAGAAGGGCTTCGTGCGTGTGCTGGAGAAAGCCGGCGAAGGCCAGTTCGTTCGCGCCGCAGGTCTCGATTTCCGCAAGGGCGAGACCTTGTTGCCGCGCATGACGCGGCTGGGTGCGCGCGAAATCGGGTTGGCTGCCGCCATGAACCACGAGCGCGTGAGCGTGGTCCGCAAGCCGTCCGTCGCCATTCTCGCGACGGGTGACGAACTGGTCGAGCCAGGCGGCAACCCCCGCGATGACCAGATCATTTCCTCCAACTCCATGGCTCTGGCTGCCATGATCACCACGTTTGGCGGTGATCCGGTGGACCTCGGACTGGTGCCTGACCGGCTGCCGAAGATCGAAGACGCGATCAGACGCGCTGGCGGGGCTGATATCCTGCTTACGATTGGCGGCGCATCGGTTGGCGACCACGACCTTGTGCAGGAAGCCATGACCGCGCAAGGCGTCGAGCTCGACTTCTGGAAAATCGCCATGCGCCCCGGCAAACCGCTGATGTTTGGCCGCAGGGGCCAACAACGCGTTATCGGGCTGCCCGGAAACCCTGTCTCTGCAATGGTTTGCACGCGCCTGTTCGTCAAACCGCTGATTGCTGCCCTGACCGGCGACACACAGCCCGACGACCCGGTGCAGGCCGTGCTCGGTAAAGCGGTCAAGGCCAATGACCAGCGCCAGGACTATGTCCGCGCCACCCTCAAGCGCAACAAGCAGGGCCAGTTGGTGGCAACCGCCTTCGAACGGCAGGACAGCTCCATGCAGCGGGTGTTCCGCGAGGCGGACTGCCTGATCATCCGCCCACCTCACGCCCCGCGGGCCAAGGCAGGCGACCTGGTCGATGTCTTGCTGCTGGACTTCTGAATCTGGTGCCATCGGCTGAAATATCCGATAGTTTCAGCTTGCAGAACATTAAAAGAACATGCATAAAGGTTGCGCATTTGTTCCGATTCCGGTGCGCTTTGACGGCTGCACCGGTCGAACGGGAAAGGATTTCGACCGATGCTTACGCGCAAACAACATGAATTGCTCATGCTGATCCACGATCGCCTGAAGGAAACCGGCGTTCCGCCGTCCTTCGAGGAAATGAAGGAAGCGCTTGATCTGAGGTCGAAATCTGGCATCCACCGGCTCATTACTGCGCTGGAAGAGCGTGGCTTCATTCGCCGCCTGCCGCACCGGGCGCGCGCACTGGAGGTCATCAAGCTGCCGGAGGCGGCTGCCGGACCCGGTGGCGCTCCTGCGAAAAGGGGCTTCAAACCATCAGTTATCGAAGGGTCGCGCGGGATGGCGGATGCCCCTGCGCCGGCACCTGTCGCACCCGCCAGTACAACAGTTGATGTGCCGATGATGGGCCGGATCGCAGCTGGTGTGCCGATTGCTGCCATTCAGGATCACTCAGCCAACGTGCCGGTGCCGCCGGACATGCTGCGCTCGGGCGAACATTTTGCACTGGAGGTGCAGGGTGATTCGATGATTGAGGCCGGCATTCTCGACGGAGATACGGTCATCATCCGCAAGGCTGACACCGCCCGCAACGGCGAGATTGTGGTTGCACTGGTTGAAGACGAGGAAGCGACCCTGAAGCGGCTGTTCCGCAAAGGAGAGTCCGTAGCACTTGAGGCGGCAAACCCCGCCTACAAGACACGCATCTTCGGGCCCGATCAGGTTCGGGTCCAAGGCACACTGGCAGGCCTTATCCGGCGTTATTGATCATCGTCATCTGCTGCACCGTCAGATGGCATGCCAGCCGTCGCAGCAGAGGCTTTCGGGCGTGACCTTTTCCTGTTTTCTGAACCGGGTGCAGTGTCGCCTCCCAGCACCTTGCGCCGCGCCACCGGCTTGAATGACCATGGCCGGTTGCCTTGGGCATGGCGGGCCGTTTCCAATCGCAGTGTCCCATTGGCTTCTAAGTAAATGGCGTGTGCGCCATTGCGCCAGACATCGAACCGGTCAATCACCACCCTATCCTTGCCGGTGCGCCTGCAGGCCCGGCGCAACGGTTCTGCGCTGACCACGATGGCCGCGCTCTTGCAATCGCCAGGCGGTTTCGCCTTGCGATCCATCCAGATTA